>NZ_JBFBBQ010000025.1:0-110158 GCF_040682775.1 Amycolatopsis sp. NPDC051106
GGGCCGGTGCCGGCCGGGATGCTGGCGGGCGGCGTGCTGCTCGGCGGCGCCGCGGCCGCGGTCGCCCTCGGCGGCATGGCGCACTACCCCGACGAAGAGCTGAGCACGGCCCTGATGCCGACGGCGGGCTCCGCCGGCGGCGGCGGGTCGTCGGGCGGGTCGTCCTGCTCGAGTTCGTCGTCGTGCAGCAGCGGCTCTTCCTGCGGCGGCGGCTCGTCGTGCGGCGGAGGTGGCTGCGGTGGGTGAGCTCGGCATCGGGATCGGCTGGCGGCACGAGCTCGACCTGTCCATCGCCCGCCTGCCCGGCGTCGACTGGGTGGAGGTGGTCGCCGAGAACCTGCACGCCGACCACCTCCCGGAGACGCTGGACGCGCTGCGCAAGCGGGGCATGCCGGTGCTGCCGCACGCCGTGTCCTTGTCGTTGGGCGGAGCGGAACCGCTCGACACCGGGCGCGTCCAGCACCTCGCGGAGATCGCGCGGGCCCTGGACGCGCCGCTGGTCAGCGACCACGTGTGCTTCGTGCGCGCGGGCGGGCTCGACTCGGGTCACCTGATGCCGCTCCCCCGCACCCGTGAGGCGCTGGACGTGCTGGTGGCCAACGTCCGGCTCGCGCAGTCCATCGTGGACGTCCCGTTCGCGCTGGAGAACATCGCGGCGGTGCTGGACTGGCCCGGCGCGGAGCTGACCGAAGAGCAGTTCCTCACCGAGCTGACCGAGCGGACGGACTGCCGGCTGATCATCGACGTCGCGAACCTCTACGCCAACGCCCGCAACATCGGCACGGACCCGGCGGCGTTCCTCGACGGCATCCCGTGGGAGCGGCTGGCGTACGTGCACATGGCGGGCGGCATCGAGCGCGACGGCGTCTACCACGACACCCACGCGCACCCGGTGCTGCCGGAGGTCCTGGCGCTGCTGACCGAGCTGCGCCGCCGGACGGACCCACCGGGAGTGCTGCTGGAACGCGACGACGACTACCCGGCCGACGACGAGCTGGCGGCGGAGCTGGCAGCGTTGCGCGCGGCGGTGACGGTGTGAGCCGCGCGGATTTGGCGGCCCAGCAGGCCTCGTTGCTCCGGGCATTGCTGGCTGACGGGCCGGCGCCGGCGGGTTTCGACGCTTCGCGGCTTCGCGTGGAGGCGGACGTGTTGCGCCGCAAGCATGGGCGGGTGCTGGCTTATCAGCGGCCTGAGCTGGCGGAGGCGCTTGGGGAGCGGTTCGGGCCGTTGTTCGCGGAGTTCAACGCTTCGCGGCCCAAGCGGGATACCGAGCGGTCGGGGGCTTACGCGGATGCTTTCGTGACGTGGTTGATCGCGGAAGGGCACTTGCCGAAGCCCAAGCGGGGGTTGGTTTCCCGCCTTCGGCGCCGCTGAGGTCGCCGCGGTGGGTGCCTGGATGTCTTGAATGACTCATTCATGGCGTCGGACGAGGTGAATGAGTCATTCACGGCATCGCTTCCCGCCCGCCTCCGCCGCTTGTCCACACCCCGGCAAGGCTGCGTCAGAACCCGCCTGCGTCAGGGAGTCCAAGTCGGTTTGTCGACACCCGGCACCCGCGTCCCGAAGTCCCAATGTGGCTCCGCGCCCGGCAACCCGCCCGCCATCCGGACCCGCGTCAGCCGGCCGTAACCGCTGTCCACGTCCTCCAGCAAGTCACCGAACTCGACGTCCGCACCAGCAGGATCCTTGCGGCCCAACGAATCCAGCCACCGGCCCGTTCCCGCCAGCGAAAGTCGGACCCGCCACGTGCCGCCGTCGGTTACCTGGCGGTGCAATGCCGTCATCACCGCTGCCGCCGCGAGCCAGCCCGTTCCGTGGTCCAGGGCCTGGACCGGCAACGGCGCGGGGTCGCCCGAACCGTCCCAAGCGATGCCGTTCGACATCTGGACCAGGCTGTCGAACCCGCGCCGCCGGGCCCAGGGGCCTTCCCAGCCGTACGCGCTCAAGTCGGCGATCACCAGGCCCGGCCGCAGTTCGGCCAGCTCCGCGGGCCCGAAGCCGATGCGGGACAGCGCGCCCGGGCGGAACGACTGCACCAGCACGTCCGCCCGGCTGATCAGCTTCTTCAGCCGCGCGCGGCCGCCCTCGGTGTCCAGTGCCACGAACGTCGAACGCTTGCCCTGGCCGGTGTCACGCACCAGCGTCTCGACGCGCGGCAGGTGCGCCGCGCCGACGTGCAGCACGTCGGCGCCGTGCGCGGCCAGGACCCGGCCGGCCACCGGGCCGGCCAGCACGTGCGTCAGCTCCAGGATCCGGATACCGCCCAGCGGACGGTCCGAGTAGAACAACGTCCGCTTCGGCGCTTCGCCGATCGGCGCCAAGTCCACCAACGGCAGCGAAGCCACCGCCGAACCCTGCGGGTGCGCGGCCCAGTCCTCGGGCGAGCGCAGCTGGGCCGCCGCTCCCCCGGCCGACACGACGGCGTGCTCGACCTCGCGTGCGCCGCGTCCGGCGACCGCCTTTTCGACGGCCTCGCGCGTCCCCGGCACGCCGAGCCCCCAGCACACCGCCGCTTCGTGGCGCGGGTAGTTGCAGTGCAGGCGCACCCAGCCGTCGGCCGTGCGGTAGTTGCCCGACAGCGGCGCCCACACCGACTCCGGCGAAGCGCCCTCGACGCGCGAGAACCCTTCGCTCGCGAAAGCCGCCGCCGCGTGCCGCGTGTCGGCCGTGACGACGCCGGGGTCGATTTCGCGCAGCTTCAGCATTTCGCCGGCCGCCAGGGTCGCCGCCGCGACGGAGGCCGTCGCGGCGGCCGCCACCCGGTACGGGCCGGGCAGCACGTCTTCGGCGCCGGTCAGCTCGACCGGTCCCGGCGTCTCCCCGGTGAGGGTGTGCCAGACGCCGTCCAGGATCTCGCGCACTAGGGCAGGGCCGCGACGAGCTCGGCGGGCGGCACGCGCGTGCCGGTGTAGAACGGGATCTCCTCGCGCACGTGCAGCCGCGCCTCGGTGCCGCGCAGGTGGCGCATCAGGTCGACGATCCGGTGCAGCTCGTCGGCCTCGAAGGCCAGGATCCACTCGTAGTCGCCCAGCGCGAACGACGCGACGGTGTTGGCGCGCACGTCCGGGTAGTCGCGGGCTTCCTTGCCGTGGTCGGCGAGCATCTTGCGACGGTCGGCGTCCGGCAGCAGGTACCACTCGTAGGAGCGCACGAACGGGTAGACGCAGATGAACTTGCGCGCCTCTTCGCCGGCGAGGAACGCCGGGATGTGGCTCTTGTTGAACTCCGCGGGCCGGTGCAGCGCCGTCTGGCTCCAGACCGGCGTCGACGCGCGGCCGAGCGGCGTGCGGCGGAAGCCGGAGTAGGCCGCCTGGACCTGCTCGATCTCCTCGGCGTGCCACCAGATCATGAAGTCGGCGTCGGCGCGCAGGCCGGAAAGGTCGTAGACACCGCGGACGACGACACCCTTCGCCTCCAGGCCGTCGAGGTACTCGGTCGTCTCGCGACCGGCCGTCCCGCGGTCCTCGCCCAGCCGCCCGGGCTCGATCCGGAAGACCGACCAGGTGGTGTAGCGGATGGTGTCGTTGAGCTCGTTGTAGTTGACCCGCGCCATGCTTCCATCCTGTCACCGCGGCGACGCGGCCGCTGCCACGGGTCAGGTGAGAGCACTCACGAAGAGAGGTGCGCGGCGATCCGCTGGGCCGCCGCTTCGGCCGTGGCCACGCACGCCGGCAGCCCGACGCCGTGCAGGGTCGCGCCCGCCACCGCGAGCCCCGGCACCCCGGCGATCGCCTTCTCGATCCGCTCCACGCGCTCGAGGTGGCCCGTGCCGTACTGCGGCAGGCCGCCACCCCAGCGCGTCACCAGAGTCTCGATCGGCGCCGCCGTCACGCCCGTCAGCCGCGCCAGGTCGTCGCGGACCACGCGGACCAGCTCGACGTCGTCCGCCTGCAGCGCGCCCAGCTCGCCGAAGCGCCCGACCGAGCCGCGGACCAGCACCGGGCCGGTGCCGAAGTGCGCCCACTTCCGCGAAGAGAACGTGAACGCCTTCGCCGCGTACGGCACGCCCGAAGCGTCCCGTTCGCCCTGGCCGATGAGGATCCCCGAGGCGTCGGGCAGCCGCGTGCCGGGCGGCAGCGCCAGCGCCACCACGGCCATCGACGCCAGCTCGACCTCGCCGAACGCCGCCGAAGCCGCGGGCACCAGGTCGGCCAGCAGCCGCCGGGCCGAGGGCGCGGGCACCGCGAGCACCACCGCGTCGGCCTCGACCGTGTTGTCCGCGGGCGCGTGCGCGGTGGGGTTCGCGCCGATCCGGAGCCGCCAGCCGGTGCCGTGGCGGTCGATTTCGCAGACCGGCAGCCCGGTCCGCAGCTCGGCGCCGGACAGCTCGGTGAGCCGGTCGACCAGCGTGCCCAGGCCACCGGGCACGGTGCCGAACACCGGCGCCGACGACGGGTTCGCCGGTAGTTGCGCCTGGGCCGCCGCGGTCAGCGAACCGGCGCCCGCGGCCACCGCCGCGGCCAGGCCGGGCATGGTCGCGCGCAGGCCGAGGCCGTCCGCACCGCCCGCGTAGACGCCGCCGAGCAGCGGGTCGACGAGCCGGTCGACCAGCTCGTCGCCGAACCGCTCGCGCAGCAGCGGCCCGAGGGGAAGGTCACCGCCCGGCAGCCGCAGCGCGGGCAGCGACGGCTCGGCCTCGACGGCCCGCCGCCCCGCCTCCGACAGCACCCCGGCCACCGACTCCGCCGACGCCGGAACACCCATGACGGTGCCCGGCGGCAGGCCGGTCACCGCGCCACCGGCGTGGATCTTCGCGCGCGCCTTCGTCGGGTGCACGACGTCGAGCCCCAGCTCGCGGGCCAGCCCGAGCATCTCGGGACGGCGGACGAGGAAGGCCTCGGCGCCGACGTCGTACGGGACGCCGGCCAGCTCGGCCGTACGCAGCTTCCCGCCCGGTGTCTTCGTCTTCTCGAACACGACGATCTCGGCGTCGTCGCCGAGCAGCCGCCGCAACCGGTACGCCGCGGTCAGCCCGGAAACACCGCCGCCGACGACCGCGACGCGCTTCACAGCTCGTGCACCAGCCCGACGACGCGGGTCAGCACGTCGGGGTCGACGCCCGGCAGCACGCCGTGGCCGAGGTTGAAGATGTGGCCGTCGGCCGCCTTGCCCTCTTCGACGATCCGGCGGACCTCGGCTTCGAGGACCGGCCAGGACGCGTGCAGCAGCGCCGGGTCGAGATTGCCCTGCACCACGGCACGCCCGCCGAGGCGCCGCACCGCTTCGTCCAGGGGGATGCGCCAGTCGACGCCGACGACGTCCGCGCCCGCGTCGCGCATGGCGCCGAGGAGCTCGCCGGTGCCGACGCCGAAGTGGATCCGCGGCACGCCGTACGCGGCGACGCCGTCGAGGACCTTCGCCGAGTGCGGCAGCACGAACTCGCGGTAGTCCCGCTCCGACAGCGCGCCCGCCCAGGAGTCGAACAGCTGGATCGCGTCGACGCCGGCGTCGAGCTGGGCGCGCAGGAACGTCAGCGCGGTGTCGGCCAGGCGGCCGGCCAGCTCGTGCCACAGCGCCGGCTCCGAGTGCATCAGCGCCTTGGTGTGCTCGTGGTTGCGGCTCGGACCGCCCTCGATGAGGTAGCTGGCCAGGGTGAACGGTGCGCCGGCGAAGCCGATCAGCGGCGTCCCGCCGAGCCGCTCGACCAGCAGCCCGACGCCGTCGGCGACCTGGGCGACCTGGTCCGGCTCGAGCTCCGGCAGCGCCTTCACGGCGGCGAGGTCGCGCACCGGCGCTTCGACCACCGGGCCGGTGCCGGGGACGATGTCGATGTCGACCCCGGCGGCCTTGAGCGGCACGACGATGTCGCTGAAGAGGATGGCCGCGTCGACGTCGTGCCGGCGCACCGGCTGCAGCGTGATCTCGGCGAGCATCTCGGGGTCGAAACAGGCGTCGAGCATCGGAACGCCCTCGCGCAGCGCGCGGTACTCGGGCAGCGAGCGGCCGGCCTGGCGCATGAACCAGACCGGCGTGCGGGCCGGGCGTTCGCCGCGCGCGGCGGCCAGGAACGGGGCTTCGGGCAGCTCGCGGCGGCCGGACGGAACGGCTCGCTGCGGCAGGGGCGTGGTCGGAGACATCGCCGTCAATCGTGCCACGAGCCCGGTGGGGCTCTTCTCTCGGCGCGCCTGCGCCCGCAACGGGGCGTGTCCGCCCTAAAGTCGAAGCGTGACCGCGATGACGCCAGTGCCCGAACTCTTCCGTGAAGCAGTTGTGGCGCTGCAGTCGGTCCGGCCCCGCCGGGAGGTGCTGCTGGAGCCGATGCGGGCGCCGCAGCGGCTCGCGCCGTGGTCGTACGCGGTCAGCTGCGAGGTGGCCGGGCCCGCGGACGTATTGGCTTCGGGCCGGCTCGTCCTGCTGCACGACCCCGAAGGCCAAGAGGGCTGGGACGGCGTGCTGCGGCTGGTCATGTACGTGCGTGCGGAGCTGGACCGGGAACTGGCGGCGGATCCGTTCCTGCCGGCGGTCGGCTGGTCGTGGCTGACCGATGCCCTGGAGGTGTCGGGCGCGAGCTGGACGGCGCTGGGCGGCACGGTGACGGAGACGTCGTCGGCCCGCTTCGGCGACATCTCCGGCCCAGCGCGGACGGACGACCTGGAGCTGCGGGCGTCGTGGACGCCGACGGACGCCGGGCTGCTGCCGCACGGGCAGGCGTTCTGCCAGGTCATGGCCAGTGTCGTCGGGTTGCCGCCGGTCGGCGTGACGATGTTCGGACAGCGCCAGAGCTCCTGAATCCCGGCCCGAGACGGCTGCCGACGTCAGTCGTTCACCGCGCACCGGCGCCCCGGCAGCCAAGCCGGGCAACTTCGGCCAAACCCCCGACAGCGACGTCAGGAAAGGGTCGTTCACCGCGTGCGGCGTCCTGAATGGGTCGTTCATGACGTTCGGGGCCCCGGCTCTGCGGCCGTCCGGGCGATCGTCGGCAACGGCTCGGTAACAGCCCCACACCCCAGCCGGCGCCGGAGCCGTCCACTTGTACGGATGTGAGCAAATTTCACGTCCGTAGAACGCCGTCCAAACCAACGGGAACACCCGGTCGGCCCTCTCAGCGCGCCTCCGGCGGGCGGAACGTGCCGGCGAAGGCAATCCGATCCGGTCGCGCACCTCGACGTTCCTGAGGCGATTTCACGTCTTCGCCGGCACCCCCGTTCGTGGACGCCGCGCGGTCACGCACCGCTACAAGATCAATTCCCGGCGAACGGCCCGGAGATCACCGCCAATGGCCACGGACAGTCACCGTTCCGGCCTTGTAGAGGCTCGCGGAACCCGTTCCGCACTGATGATCATGTCCCGGCCGGAGGCACATTCCGGGCCGCCGGGACCCCCATCCGGCCCCTCGCCACTACGCGCACCGGCAGCTGCACGCCTCATCTGCACGGCCATTTGGGCGCCGGTAACTTCTTAGCATCGTGTTCGCTGGGCTATCCGTTAGCAACCGGCCGTGTACTAGCCCGATCGTGTTACTCCGAACCCACTGAGTGACTGTTCGTTTGAGATAGATACCCATTCGATCCCCCCGCAACGGCCTCAGGGCGGCTACAGTGCCTTCGACGACACCACTTTCGGTCTAAAGCTGGCGCGGCTGAACGGCCGAAGGTCCCGGTGCCGGTCGGGGGGCACGACCGACTCCAGGGAGGTAGTGACGTGGCTACCGTCGGCATTTCTCAGGCCGTCCGATCCACGCCAGCCGGTGCATTGCCGGCGAGCATGGTTCCGCACCCGCGGGAAGAGCTTTTTTCGGTACTGGTGGTCGACGACCACCCGCTGTTGAGGGAGGCAATCGCAGCAAGACTCGCACAGATGGGTGCGGGGACCGTCCACGAGGCCGCCACGGTGGCCGAGGCGAGGGCGCGAGCACAGGCCACTGGGCCTTGTGACCTGGCGATCCTCGATCTCGGACTGCCGGACGGCAGCGGCATCGAGCTGGTTACGGAACTCCGTAGCCACGGCTGGCCGCGCGTGGTCGTACTCGCATCCTCGGACGACCCGTACGCGGTCCGCTCGGCCTTCCAGGCCGGGGCCCAGGCGTACCTGCTGAAGTCCGCGTCGCCGGTCGTCGTGACCGATGGCGTGCGGCGTGTGCTCGAGGGCGGCGTCTACGCCGACCCGAGCGTGGCTCCGGTGCTGGCCACCGGGACCCGCGTCGCGGGCACCGACAACACCCCGCGCGAGCTCTCCGCTCGTGAGGTGGAGGTGCTCCAGCTGGTCGCCGACGGGCAATCCAACAAGGAGATCGGCGAGGAGCTTTCGCTCTCCGCTCTCACCGTCAAGTCCCACCTGTCCCGGATCGGGCGCAAGCTCGGCACGGGCGACCGGGCTCAGATGGTGGCGCTGGCCATGCGGGCCGGCGTGATCCGCTGACACAGGCGAACAGCCCTGCGGGGCGGGCGGACCAGGCGCGGTACGCCCGTCCCGTAGGGTCGTCGGTTATGGGAAGTGCAGAGGCCACCGGGATGGAGATCGAGTCCACGGGCGGCCCTGTGCTGCTACGCGAGCCCGTCGAGGGCACACCCCCGGTGGTCACCGATCGAGCCGCGCTGCTCGAAGCCTGTGCACGCCTCGCCGCGGGCACCGGCGCCGTCGCCGTCGACACCGAACGCGCGTCCGGCTACCGGTACTGGCCCAAGGCCTACCTCGTCCAGCTGCGGCGCGAGGGTTCCGGCACGGTCCTGATCGACCCGACCGAGCTGGACGACCTCACCCCGCTGAAGAACGTCCTCAACTCCCTGGAGTGGGTGCTGCACGCCGCCTCCCAGGACCTCCCCTGCCTCGCCGAGCTGGACCTGCACCCGGCGGCGCTGTTCGACACCGAACTGGCCGGCCGGCTGGCGGGTTACGAGCGCGTCGCGCTGGGGACCCTCGTCGAGCTGCTGCTGGGCTACACCCTCGAGAAGGGGCACAGCGCGGCCGACTGGTCGAAGCGGCCGCTGCCGGTCGACTGGCTCAACTACGCGGCCCTCGACGTCGAGCTGCTCATCCAGCTGCGCGAAAAGCTGGAGGCGGAGCTGGGCGCCCAGGGCAAGCTGGAGTGGGCGCAGCAGGAGTTCGAATTCGTGCGCACGGCTCCGCCCCCGGGTCCGCGGGCGGAGCCGTGGCGCCGGACGTCCGGCGTGCACAAGATCCGCAACCCGCGCGGTCTGGCGGCGGTCCGCGAGCTGTGGCAGGCGCGTGACGAGCTGGCCCGCAAACGCGACCGCGCGCCGAGCCGGATCCTGCCGGACAGCGCGATCATCAACGCGGTGACGGCCGACCCGAAGACGGTCGAGGAGCTCCAGGCGCTGCCGGTGTTCAGCGGCCGGGTCCAGCGCAAGTACACGGCGAGCTGGCTCCGGCACCTGCAGGCGGCTCGCGCGCTCCCGGCTTCCGAACTGCCGTCCCCGTCCCAGCCGACGGACGGCCCGCCCCCGGTGAACCGCTGGGCGGACAAGGACCCGGACGCGGCGGCCCGGCTGTCGGCCGCGCGCACGGCGCTGACGGCGATCGCGGAGGACCGGCGGCTGCCGGTGGAGAACCTCCTGCTGCCGGATCTGGTGCGCCGCACGTGCTGGCGTCCCCCGGCGGAGACGGACGAGGAGTCGGTGGCCGCGGTCCTCCGCGCGGGCGGCGCGCGGCCGTGGCAGATCGGGTTGACGGCCACGGCGTTGAGCAAGGCCCTCCAGACCACGGCTTCCTGATCCCGGGGGCTTGCGAGCGGACAGATCCGGGACATTTCCGGAGCACTCACCGGAACCGCCCGGACTCGGTCCCCCGCCTGCTCTAGGCTGCGCCGGAAAACGCCGCGACGCCGCCGAAGGTACCGATGACCGATTTCCTGGCCGATCAGCCCGCTGTCCAGTGCTTCCTCAGTTTCACCCATGAAGACGACAGTTTCCTCAATTTCGTTACGCCCCTGAAGAATTCGCTGGAGAAGTTCTGCGCCTCGGCGCACGGGCGCAAGATCGAAGTGTTCGTGGACCGCGAGAGCATCGGCTGGGGCGAGGACTGGCGGACCAAGATCCAGGACGGCATCAACGCCGCGATGGTGTTCATCCCGGTCATTTCGATGAACTACTTCTACGAGAGCGGCGCCTGCCGCGAAGAGCTCACCGCGTTCTACGCCAAAGCGAACGAGCTCGGGCTGACGCAGCTGATCCTGCCGCTGATCGTCCTGGGGCACGAGCTCATCACCGGGCAGAGCGACGACGCCAACATCCGGATCATCGAGAAGCTGCAGTACGTCGACATCAAGGACGCCGTGCTCGCCGGTTCCGGGACCGCCGAGTGGCGGCGGACCATGGCCGTGGTCGCGGACAAGCTGATCCTGGCCATCCGCTCCGCGGAAGCCGCGCTGGAAAAGCTGAAGAACTGCGACCAGCTCCTCCTCGACGGTTTCGTGCCGGAAGAGGACGGGCCCGGCCTCCAGGAATACAAGGAAAACCTCACGAAGATCGGCGAGCTCCTGGAACGGCAGCTCGACGCGATCAGCCACTCGCTGGACGAATTGGCGGAGGAAATGCGCCAGGTGACCGGGGAGGTCGCCGGGATGACACCCGAAGCCCTCAAGGCACGGGTCGTCCGGGCGGCCGACACCATCAGGCCGCCGGCGGTCACCATCCAGCAGGTCGGCACCGACTTCGAAGCCACCGTCGCCGAAACCGACTCCACGATCCGCTCGTACATGCGCCTGATGGACTCGCACATGACGCCGGAGCTGCTGGACCGGGCCCGCCGGGAGTACGACGAGTTCGTCGAGATGCTGAACGGCCTGATGGAGCTGGAAGCCCGGATCACCGAGTTCCTCACCCGGGTCCGGCCCCTCGAAGCGATCAACGCACCCCTGCGCGCGGCGATCCGGCCGCTGCGTGTCGGTGCCCAGTCGATCCAGCTGGGGATGCGCACGATGCGCGAGCTCTCCCGGATCATCAGCAACCTGCTGGCCGGCTGCCCCGCCCAGGTCGGCGGGCCGCCCCCGGTCCAGGCGCGCTGAAGGGCACCTTCAGCGGAACTGGTGAGCCGAAGGTCCCTTCAGCCGGTGAGCGTCGTCAGCAGGGTGTGGGCCTCGGCGCGCAGGTCGTCCGTCGGCTCCGGCAGGCCCGCCAGGCGGACCACTCCGTCGGCCCCCTCGCGCACGTGGGCCTCGACGTCGAGCGCCGGATCGTCCCGGCGGATCACCGCGATGCTCTCCACCAGGCCGAACACCAGGTCCGTCCGGATGCTCACCGCCGGGGGTGCGACTCCGGAAGCCGCCACCAGCTGCCCGTACGCCGCCTTCAGGTCCGCGCGCTCGGCGCGGAAGCGGGCCAGGTTGGGGGACGCCACCTCCGGCAGCAGGTACAGCGCGCCCAGGTTGTGGCGGGCGCCGCCGAGGAGGCGGATGTCCGCGTAGGCCAGCGCCCACAGCCGGACCGCCGCCGGGGACGAGTCCGCGACCAACCGCGCGGCCAGGTCCAGGGACGGGCGGACCGTCTCGGCCAGCAGGGCCGCGAGGATGTCTTCCTTGGCCGGGAAGTGGTAGTAGAGCGACGCCTGGCGCAGCCCCGCGCGCTCGGCGATCGCCCGGGTCGTCGTCGCCGCGTAGCCGGCTCCGGTGAACAGCTCGCCCGCCGCGTCGAGCACGGCCAGCCGCGCGTCCGGCCGGTTCGCCGCCGCGCCGCTCGCCCTGGGCCTGCCGACCCCCGCCCCTTTGACCACGCCGTGATCTTGCCAGGTCCGCGCCGCGGGCACCCGCACCGAGGGGCGGTTACCGCCGCAAGTCGCTGTTGACGTGCGGTCGGCGTGGCCGTTAACGAGCCGCTAACGCGCCGGAGATCATCACGACGTGCCCGGAACCTAGTTTCTGTCAAGCGATCGAAACCAGGTCAGGAGCGCCCATGTCCCCACCCGACGAACTCACCGCCTTCGGTTACCGCCAGGAGCTTCGCCGGTCGCTGGGCGGGTTTTCCGCCTTCGCCGCCGGGTTTTCGTTCGTCTCGATCCTCACGACCGTCTTCCAGCTCTTCGGCTTCGGCTACACCTTCGGCGGCCCGCTCTTCTTCTGGACGTGGCCGGTCGTGCTCGCGGGTCAGCTGCTCGTGGCCCTGACCTTCGCCGAGCTCGCCGCGCGCTTCCCGCTCGCCGGATCCGTGTACCAGTGGGCGAAACAGCTCACCCGGGGCTTCCTCGGCTGGCTCGCCGGCTGGATGATGCTGCTCGGCTGCGTCGTCGCGCTCGCGGCCGCGGCGATCGCGCTGCAGATCGTGCTGCCCTCGGTGTGGGACGGCTTCCAGCTCGTCGGCGGCGACCCCGCGGTGACGTCGCCGTCGGGCGCGGCCAACGCCGTCCTGCTCGGCACCGCGCTGCTCGTCTTCACCACCGCGGTCAACGCCGGCGGCGTGCGGCTGATCGCGCGGATCAACGACGTCGGCGTCGCGGCCGAACTGCTCGGCGTCGTCGTCCTCGTCGCCGGGCTCGCCCTGTTCGCGGTCCGCGGGCCGCAGGTGGTGCTGCACGACGCTCCCGGCACGAGCGCCGGGCTCGGCGGCGTGCTCGCCTCGGCGCTCATGGCGGCGTACGTCCTCTACGGCTTCGACACCGCCGCCTCGGTCGCGGAGGAGACGAAGAACGCGCGAAGGGCCGCTCCGCGCGCGGTGCTGCGCGCGGTGCTCGTGTCCGGGATCGGCGGGCTGGCCGTCGTGCTCACCGCGCTGATGGCGGCGCCGAGCCTCACCGACGGGCAGCTCGCCGGCCGCGGCCTGCCGTACGTGATCACCGCCGTCTTCGGCGACACCCTCGGCCGGGTCTTCCTCGCCGACGTCGCAATCGCCGTGGTCGTCTGCACCCTCACCATCCAGACCGGCACCGTCCGGCTGATCTACGCGATGGCCCGCGACGGCGCGCTCCCCGCGGCCACCCGACTTTCGTCGGTGAGTTCGCGCACGGGCACCCCGGTCGCGCCCGCCCTGGTGTCCGGCGGGCTCGCGATCGGGCTGCTGCTGCTCAACTTCGGCAACCCGACGCTGTTCAGCACGATCACCGGGACGTCGGTGGTGGTCGTCTACCTGGCGTACCTGCTGGTCACCGGACCCTTGCTGGTGAACCGGCTGCGCGGGCGCTTCCTCGCCGAGCCCGGGTTGTTCTCCCTCGGCCGCTGGGCTGTTCCGGTGAACGGAGCGGCCGTCCTCTACGGCGCCGCCATGATCGTGAACATCGCTTGGCCGCGCGCGGAGATCTACGACGTGACCGGTTCGGGCGCCCCCTGGATGCTCTTGTTCCCGATAGAGTTCGTCGGCGGCGCACTGCTGCTCGGCTGGCTCTGCCGGCCGCGCCCGCGTCCCGCCCCCGCCCTCGAACCCGCGCTCGAGAGAGGACGTCCATGAGCACCACCGCCACCACCCACGGCGCCCGCGACCACGCCCGCGCCCAGGCCGGCACCGTGGTCGAAACGATGCCGTCGATCCCGGCGAGCACGTGGCCGGCACCACCGCCCGACGTCGCGCCCGACGCGCTGACCTGGGCCGAAACGGTGGCCGGGGGCGGCTACACGCACAAGGTGCTCGCCCGGGGCACGCGGCTGCGGCTGACCGACGTCGACGGCGACGCCTGCGCGCACCTGCTGCTGTTCAACGCCGATCAGCCGTGGGAACGGCTGAACGTCGCGGACACGGTGAAGGTGCAGTGGAACGCCTACCTCGGCGCGAAGGTGGCGCTGCTGTCGGACCAGGCGCGGGTGCTCGCGACGATCGTCGCGGACTCGAGCGGACGGCACGACGCCCTCTGCGGGACGTCCACAGTGGACGGCAACACCGAGCGCTACGGCGACGGTGCCCCGCAGGGCCCCTCCCCCGCCGGGCTGCCGCTGTTCACCTTGGCGGCGGCCAAGAACGGCCTCGAGCCACGGGACCTGCCGCCGAGCCTGTCGTTCTTCCAGGGCGTGCGCGTCCAGCCCGGCGGCGGCCTGGACTTCACCGGGTCCGCGGGCGCGGGCCGGGCCGTCGAGCTCCGGATCGAGATCCCGGCGATCGTGCTCATCGCCAACGTCGCCCACCCGGTCGACCCACGGCCGGACTACACCGTGACGAACCTCGAAGTGCTCGCCTGGCGCGCCACCCCGTCCACTCCGGACAGTCCGGAGTGGACGCACTCGCCGGAGGCACAGCGGGCCTTCGAGAACACCGCCGACTACCTCACCGCCCGGGGGATCGCATGAGCACGGCGTACCAGTCGCAGCTGCAGTCGACGTTCGACGTCCCGGCGCGGGCACCGTTCTCCACCGTGCTGAAGCGGGGCAGCGAGCTGGCGATCATCGACCTCGGTGGCAACCAGGCCGTCGACTTCCTCTGCTACGACGCGAACGACACGGCCAAGCGCTACAGCGCGGCGGCGACGATCGCCGCGCAACGGAACATCTTCCTGACCACGGGCAGCGTCCTGCGCACGCAGGAGGGCGCGCCGCTGCTGACCGTCGTCGCCGACACGTGCGGGCGCCACGACACGCTCGGCGGCGCGTGCAGCAAGGAGTCCAACAGCCTCCGCTACGGCCAGCACACCCGCTTCCAGCACGCCTGCGTCGAGAACTTCCTCAGCGAAGGCGCGAAGTGGGGGCTGGGCAAGCGCGATCTGGTCAGCAACGTCAACTGGTACATGAACGTGCCGGTCGAAGAGGACGGCACCCTCGGCATCGTCGACGGGATCTCCGCGCCCGGCCTCGAGGTCCGGCTGCGCGCCGAAACCGACGTCCTCGTGCTCGTGTCGAACTGCCCGCAGATCAACAACCCCTGCAACGGGTTCGACCCGACGCCGGTCCGCATGGTCGTGACGTCCTCCGGAGGCGGCGAGTGAGGCTGCTCGTCGCCAACCGCGGCGAGATCGCCGTCCGGATCCTGCGCACCGCCCGGGAGCTGGGCCTCGAGACCGTCGCCGTGTACTCCGACGCCGACCACCTCGCCCCGCACGTGCGGCTCGCCGACCGGGCCGTGCGGCTCGGCCCGGCACCCGCCGCGGAAAGCTACCTGCGGGCCGGCGCGATCGTCGAGGCCGCGCTCGCCACCAGCTGCGACGCGGTCCACCCCGGTTACGGGTTCCTGTCCGAGGACGCGGCGTTCGCGCGAGCGTGCGAGGACGCCGGGCTCGCGTTCGCCGGGCCCTCGCCCGGGCACCTGGAGGTGTTCGGCAGCAAGCACACCGCGCGCGAGGCGGCGATCGCGGCCGGGGTGCCGCTGCTGGCCGGCACCGGCCTGCTGTCCGATGTGGACGAGGCACTGGCGCGCGCGGAGGACATCGGCTACCCGGTGATGCTCAAGGCGACCGGGGGCGGCGGCGGGATCGGCATGCGCGCCTGCGCGGCCCCCGGGGAGCTGCGCGAGGCGTGGGACAGCGTCCGCAGCGTCGCGGCCAAGAGCTTCGCGAACACCGGGGTGTTCCTGGAGCGGCTGGTGCGCCGCGCCCGCCACGTCGAGGTCCAGGTGTTCGGCGACGGCTTCGGCGAGGTCCTCGCGCTGGGCACCCGCGACTGTTCCCTGCAGCGGCGCAACCAGAAGGTCGTCGAGGAGTGCCCGGCGCCGGACCTGCCGGACGCGATCCGGAAGCAGCTCGTCGACTCGGCCGTCGCGCTGTGCTCGTCGGTGCGCTACCGCTCGGCGGGCACGGTCGAGTACGTCTACGACCCCGAGCGCGAAGAGGCCGCGTTCCTCGAGGTCAACACCCGGCTGCAGGTCGAGCACCCGGTCACCGAGGCGGTCTACGGCGTCGACCTCGTCGCCTGGATGCTCCGGCTCGCGCAGGGCGACCGCGCGATGTTCCGCGCGGTGCCGGTCGCGCGCGGGCACGCCGTGGAAGCGCGGGTGTACGCCGAAGACCCCAGTGCCGGGCACCGGCCGAGCGCGGGGCTCGTCACGCGGGTCACCCTGCCCCCGGCTGCGCGCGTGGACACCTGGGTCGAACCGGGCACGTCCGTGACGACCCACTACGACCCGTTGCTGGCCAAGGTGATCTGCACCGGCACCGACCGCGACGACGCACTTGCGCACCTGCGGGAGGCGCTCGCCGTGACCCGGGTCGACGGTGTGCGCACCAACCTCGGGCAGCTGCGGGCGGCGGCCGCCGCCGCGGCGTTCGGCGTGGCCGCCCACGACACGTCCACTTTGGACGCAATCGAAGACGCCGAACCCCGCGTCGACGTCGTGCGCGGCGGGACGATGACGACCGTGCAGGACTGGCCGGGCCGCACCGGCTTCTGGCACGTCGGGGTGCCGCCGAGCGGGCCGATGGACGACCGCTCGCTGCGGCTGGGCAACCTCGCGCTCGGCAACCCCGAAGGCGCGCCCGGCCTGGAGTGCACCGTGGACGGCGTGACGCTGCGGTTCTCCCACGCCACACAGGTGTGCGTCACCGGCGCGCCGGCGACGGTCCTCGTCGACGGCACCGACGTTCCCTCGTGGACACCGGTCGAGGTGCCCGCCGGGGCCACCCTCGACGTCCGCGCGTGCACCGCCGGGCTGCGCAGCTACGTGCTCGTCCGCGGCGGCGTCGACGTCCCGGCGTTCCTCGGCAGCGCGGCGACGTTCACCCTGGGCAAGTTCGGCGGGCACGGCGGCCGCGCGCTGGCCGTGGGCGACGTCCTGCGCACCGGACCCGCCCCCGCGGACCCGGTGCTCGGCCCGGTCGGCGACCGTCCGGACTTCGGGTCGCACTGGACGATCGGCGCGCTCGAAGGACCGCACGCGGCGCCGGAGTTCTTCACCCCCGAAGACGTCGACACGTTCTACGCCACCGACTGGCAGGTGCACTTCAACTCCGCCCGCACCGGCGTCCGGCTCGTCGGGCCGCGGCCGCGGTGGGCCCGGGCCGACGGCGGCGAGGCGGGCCTGCACCCGTCGAACATCCACGACACGCCGTACGCGATCGGCGCCGTCGACTACACCGGTGACCTGCCGATCCTGCTCGGCCCGGACGGGCCGAGCCTGGGCGGGTTCGTCTGCCCGGCGACGGTCGCCACCGGCGAACGGTGGAAGCTCGGGCAGCTGCGCCCGGGCGACACCGTGCGGTTCGTGCCGATCGACCCCGACCACGCCGCGACGCTGCGGCGGCGGCCGGCCACCGTCGTGACGTCCACCAGGAACGCCCGGCACGACGGCGGTGTCCTGGGACGGCAAGCGTCCGAGGGCGACGAGCCGTCCGTCACCTACCGGCGCGGCGGGGACGACAACCTGCTCGTCGAATACGGCGAGATGAAGCTCGACCTGGCCCTGCGGATGCGGGTGCACGCGCTCGGAGAACGGCTCGCGGCCGAGGGCATGCCGGGGATCGTCGACCTCACCCCGGGCATCCGGTCGCTGCAGGTGCACGTCGACCCGGACGCGCTGCCGGTCGGCAAGGCGCTCGGCCTGGTCCGGGAGCTGGAGCGCGACCTGCCGCCGACGCACGCCCTCGAAGTGCCGAGCCGCAGCGTCCGGCTGCCGCTGTCGTGGGACGACCCGGCGACGCGCGAGGCGATCGAGCGGTACATGACCGGGGTGCGCGACGACGCGCCGTGGTGCCCGTGGAACATCGAGTTCATCCGGCGGGTCAACGGACTGTCCAGTGTGGACGACGTCTACCGGACGGTGTTCGACGCGGAGTACCTGGTGCTCGGCCTCGGCGACGTCTACCTGGGCGCGCCGGTGGCGACGCCGCTGGACCCGCGCCACCGGCTGGTGACGACGAAGTACAACCCGGCCCGGACGTGGACCGCGGAGAACTCCGTCGGCATCGGCGGCGCGTACCTCTGCATCTACGGCATGGAGGGGCCCGGCGGTTACCAGTTCGTCGGCCGGACCGTGCAGGTGTGGAACAGCTGGCACGGCGGGGAACAGCCGTGGTGCCTGCGGTTCTTCGACCGGATCTCCTGGTACCCCGTGTCCGCGGACGAACTGCTCGACCTGCGGGCGCAGAGCGCGTCCGGGCGGCTGGCCCTCGACACCACCGACGGCACCTTCAAGCTGGCCGAGTACCAGCGGTTCCTCGCCGACAACGCGGAGGGCATCGCCGGGTTCCGGGCGACGCAGGCGGCGGCGTTCGAGGCGGAACGGCGCGCGTGGGCCGCGGCGGGCGAGTTCGACCCGAAGCCGGAACCGGTGGCGAGGCCGCCGAAGCGGGTCGAGGCGCCGCCGGGTGGTCACGTCGTCGAGGCGCCGTTCGCGGCGACGGTGTGGCGGGTGGACGTCACGGCGGGCGAGCGCGTGGAGGACACGCAGTCGCTGGTGACCTTGGAAGCGATGAAGACGGAGGCGCGGATCCCCGCGCCGGCGAGCGGTGAGGTGGTCGAGGTGCTGGTGTCCCCCGGTGATCAGGTCGCCCCCGGCACGCCGCTGGTGGTGCTCGGATGAGCGTCCTGGAACGAGTTCATGCCGCGTACCGGCGGATCGAGCAGGTGGACCGGCCGGAGATCTGGATCGACCTGCGGCCGGAGGCCGAGGTGCTGGCCGAGGCCGCCGCGCTGGAAGAGCGTGGACTGCCGCTCTACGGCAAGCTCGTCGCGGTCAAGGGCAACATCGACGTCGCGGGGTTGCCGACCACGGCGGGCTGCCCGGCTTACGCGTACAAGCCCGAGGCGGACGCGCCGGTCGTCGCGCGGCTGCGGGCGGCCGGGGCGCTGGTGCTCGGCACGACCAACCTCGACCAGTTCGCGACCGGGCTGGTCGGGACGCGCAGCCCGTACGGGGCGGTGCGCAACGCCGTGGACCCGGCCTTTGTGTCGGGCGGCTCCAGCTCGGGTTCGGCGGTGGCCGTGGCGCTGGGCATCGTCGACCTGGCGCTGGGCACCGACACCGCGGGTTCCGGGCGGGTGCCCGCGGCGTACAACGGGATCGTCGGGCTCAAGCCGACGCCCGGGCTGTTGCCGACCGAGGGCGTCGTGCCCGCCTGCGCGAGCATCGACTGCGTGTCGCTGTTCGCGCGGACGGTGGAGGAGGCGTCGTTCGCCCTGACCTGCCTGGCCGAGCCCGCACAGGTCCACCCGGGACGGTTCCGGATCGGCGTCCCGGCCGAGCTGGGCCCCTTGGCCGATGGCTGGGCGGAGGCGTTCGAGGCCACGGTCGCGGAGTACGCCGCGGCCGGCGCCGAAGTGACCACTGTGGACATGTCGGCTTTCCTGGAAGCGGCGCAGCTGCTGTACGGCGGCGCGTTCGTCGCCGAGCGGTACACCGCCGTCGGTGAGTTCCTGGAGCGGCACCCGGACGACTGCGACCCGGTGGTGCACGGCATCATCACCGGCGCCCGCGACATCCCGGCGCACCGGCTGTTCGCCGATCGGCGGACCGTGGCCCGGCTGCGCGCCGAGGCCCTCGCGGTCCTGGCCGGCGTCGACGCGCTCCTGACCCCGACGACGACCGAGCACCCTGCTCTCACTGAGGTAGCGGCCGACCCGGTCGCGGTCAACGCGCGACTGGGCCGGTTCACCAATTCCACCAACCTGTTCGGGCTGTCGGCACTGGCGGTCCCGGCAGGCACGGTGGCCGGGCGCCCGTTCGGCGTGATGCTGGTGGGTGCTCCGCACGACGACCTGAAACTGGCGGCGCTGGCAAGCCTTCGCGGCGAGCGGATCCCGATTGTGGTGGTCGGCGCGCACCTGCGTGGTCAGCCGCTGAACCACGAGCTGACCTCCCGCGGCGGCCGGTTCGTCTCTTCGGTTTCCACGGCGGCGTCCTACCGGCTGTACGCGCTGGACACGGTGCCGCCGAAGCCGGGTCTGGTGCGGGTCGCGTCCGGCGGCGTCGCGATCGCGGCGGAGGTGTGGGATCTGCCGGTGCGCGGCTTCGGGGAGTTCGTGTCCCGGATCCCGGCCCCGCTGGCGATCGGGAAGGTGGAGCTGGCCGACGGCTCGTCAGTGTCCGGCTTCCTGTGCGAACCCGCGGCCACGGAGGGAGCGGAAGACATCTCGGCGAAGGGCGGCTGGCTGGCCCACCTCGGCGTCCGGTAAACGGGTTGCGCCGCCGGTCCACACTGAAGTGGTGAAAGTTCTTGCGTGCGGCCATCTCGCTCCGGCCGCCGGGGCGCGCGTCTGCGCCCACCTCACCACCGACAACGGACCCGCGTGCTTCCGCGTGCTCACCGGGATCAAGACCGACTTCGACCTGCGGTGCCCGGACTGCGCCGATGCCGAGGCACCGGAACTGCTCGACGCCTGCGTCGGCTGCTTCGACCGCGCCGAGCGCCTGGCGCACCTCGGCTTGCGCGGCTCGCCCGAGGTTCTGCTGCGGGACCGGGAGCACGCCGGAATCTGGACGACGCGTCCCTGCTCGATAACGCCGCTGAACGACCGGTGCCTCGTGCCGGTGCCGGACGGCTGGCTCGCGCTCACCGAAGCGGGTTTCGTCCGGATCGACCACGAGGACCAGTGGCTTCTCGGGCCGGTCGTGCTCCCCGAGGAGCGTGACGTCGAGCGGAACGACGGGCCGGACCGACCTCGCGGCCCCGTGCTGCACGCTTCGCGCGACGGGCGGTTCGCGGCGATCGTCTCGGACTACGGGCAGTACGGCACCGTCGTAGACCTGGCGGAGTGGGTCACCGTGCTCGACCTCGACCGGGACTGGGACGACAACGAGTGGACCCGCTTCCCGTTCGCCTTCCTCGACGGGGACAGGTTCGTCGCGGCCACCGACTCGAACCGGCTCGACGTCTTCGACGCGGCCACCGGCCGCCTGCTGACCGAGCGCCCCACCACCCGCGAGGACAATCCCGAGCACTACCTCGACTACTACTTCGGTGCCCTGCTACCCAGCCCGTCCGGCCGTGCGCTGCTCACCGACGGCTGGGCCTGGCACCCGGTGGGCATCCCGCTGATCATCGACTGCGCGGCGTGGCTCGCGGGCGACCGGCACGCCCCCGAACACGGACGCCACCTCGCCGATCGCGGCGACACCTGGGACACCCCGATCGCCTGGCTCGACGAAAACACCGTGGCCCTGCAAAGTGCCGACCCGCCCGTCTGCGGCATCGAGCTGCGCGACGCCGCGACCGGGCGCCAGACCGGATCCTTCACCGGCCCGAAGGGGCGGATGTGGGCCCACGACGGCCTGCTGTACGTCGCCGCCGAAGCCGGGCTCGAGGTCTGGGACCCGGCCGAAGGCGCCCGTGTCGGCATCGCCTCCGGGTTCCACCCCATCGCCCACCACGACGGCGCGTTCGCCGAACTCCGTAACGATCAGCTGAGGATCTGGGCCGCCGTCGGATAACAACGCTCATTCCGGGGCAGGAGTCCGCCGATGACCTCGGTGAGACCCCGGAGGCGGCCATGACCACGGCGACGAAATCCCCCCAGACCACGCTCGTCCACTCGTACCTGTTCCTGCGACGCGCCATCGGGCTGATCGGCCTCGCGCTGCCGTTCGTGCTCATCCTCGGCAAGCAGCTCGTGCAGGGCGGCGACCTCATCGGCTCGCTCAGCGGGTACTACTACACCGACCTGCGTGACGTCCTGGTCGGCGCGATGTGCGCGGCCGGAGTGTTCCTGCTCGCCTACTACGGCCACGACTACGTCGACAACGTCGCGAGCACCGTCGCCGGGCTCGGGGCGATCGGGCTCGCGCTGTTCCCGACCACCCCCGACCACGACGTGTCGGCTTGGGACCGGACCTCCGGGGTCCTGCACCTCGCCTTCGCGGCCGTGTTCTTCCTCTCCCTCGCCTACTTCTGCCTGCGGCTGTTCCCGCACGACGGCGAGCAGTCCCCGGGCACGAGCGTCGTCTACCGCGTCTGCGGCGGCGCGATCCTCGCCTGCCTGGTGCTCATCGCGCTGACGAGCTACCTCCGGCTCGTGCCGGAGCTGCACCCGGCGTTGTGGCTGGAGGCCGTCGCCGTGGAGGCGTTCGGCGTCGCGTGGCTGGTGAAGGGACGGACGATGGAGCCCAAGAGTGTGCCGTAGCCCACTCGACCGGGCCACACCACTGGTTACCGGCGGGTAACAAGGGCTATCGTGCGGCTATCACCGTCTACTTCATGGAGCATTCGTGGCCGCACCAGCAACGCCGCTCGCGCCGACCGCGCGGGGCGTGCGCACCGTCGCCTTCGTCGAGGGGGTACGGACCCCCTTCGGCAAGGCCGGCGACAAGGGCATCTACGCCGGGACCCGCGCCGACGACCTCGTCGTCAACGCCATCCGTGAGCTGCTGCGGCGGCACCCGGAGCTGCCGCCCGAGCGCGTCGACGAGGTGGCCATCGCCGCCACCACCCAGATCGGCGACCAGGGCCTGACCATCGGCCGCACCGCCGCGCTGCTCGCCGGGCTGCCGAAGTCGGTCCCCGGCTTCGCCATCGACCGGATGTGCGCCGGCGCGATGACCGCCGTCACGACCACCGCGTCCGGCATCGGTTTCGGCGCCTACGACATCGCCATCGCCGGCGGCGTCGAGCACATGGGCCGCCACCCGATGGGCGAGGGCGTCGACCCGAACCCGCGGATCATCGCCGACAAGCTCGTCGACCCGACCGCGCTCGTCATGGGCCAGACCGCCGAGAACCTGCACGACCGGTTCCCCGCGATCACCAAGCTGCGCACCGACACCTACGCCGCGCGCAGCCAGGAGAAGTACGCCGAAGCCGTCAAGACCGGCAAGATCGGCCCCGAGCTGGTCCCCGTCGCCACCCGGTCGAAGGAACTCGGCTGGGGTCTCGCGACCGAGGACGAGCCGCCGCGGCCCGGCACCACGCTGGAAACCCTCGCGAACCTGAAGACGCCGTTCCGCCCGCACGGCCGGATCACCGCGGGCAACGCGGCCGGCCTCAACGACGGCGCCACCGCCTCGATCCTGGCCGACGAGGACACCGCCCGCGAGCTGGGCCTGCCCGTCGCCATGCGGCTGGTCGGCTACTCCTTCGCCGGCGTCGAGCCGGAGGTCATGGGCATCGGCCCGGTGCCGGCCACCGAGAAGCTGTTCAAGCGCACCGGCCTGTCCATCGACGACATCGGCCTGTTCGAGATCAACGAGGCCTTCGCCGTGCAGGTGCTGGCCTTCCTCGACCACTTCGGCATCGCCGACGACGACCCGCGCGTCAACCAGTGGGGCGGCGCGATCGCGTGCGGGCACCCGCTGGCCTCGTCCGGCGTCCGGCTCATGACGCAGCTGGCCCGCCAGTTCGCCGAGCGGCCCGACGTCCGGTACGGCATGACGACGATGTGCATCGGCATCGGCATGGGCGGCACCGTGATCTGGGAGAACCCGGCGTTCGAGGGGGCCAAGTAATGACGTTCACCGCTGAAGAAGCGAAGGCCGCCTTCCCCGACGAGGTCGTCACGCACGCCGTGACGCGGCTGGTGAAGGTGCCCGGGCTCGAGAAGCCCGTCGCGCTCATCACGCTCGACAACGGCCACGACCACACCCGGCCCAACACGTTCGGCCCCCAGGGACTCGTTTCCCTGAACGCGGCTGTCGACAAAGCGTTCGAGGCCGAGCCGGCCGCGATCGCCGTCACCGGCAAGCCGTTCATCTTCGCCGTCGGCGCGGACCTGTCCGGCGTCGAGTCCGTGAGCGACCCGAAGCTGGCGCGCGAAATCGCCCAGACCGGCCACGACGTGTTCCGCCGCCTCACCGAGACGAAGATCCCGACGTTCGGGTTCATCAACGGCGCGGTCATGGGCGGCGGGCTCGAGCTCGCGCTGTCCTGCCACTACCGGACGCTCTCCGAGAACACCGCCGCGATCGCGTTCCCCGAGGTCTTCCTCGGCCTGTTCCCGGGCTGGGGCGGCACGCAGCTGCTGCCGAACCTCATCGGCGCGGACGCCGCCGTCACGGTGATCATCGAGAACGCCCTGGCGCAGAACAAGATGCTCAACGTCAAGCAGACGGCCGAGCTCGGCATCGTCGACGCGGTCTTCGGCTCCGCCGACTACCTCGAGCAGTCGTTGCTGTGGCTGGCCAAGGTCGTCAACGGCGAGATCGTCCCGGAGCGCCGCGAGATCGACCGCGGATCGGGCTGGGACGCCGCCGTCGCCCGCGCCAAGTCCATTGTGGACGGGCGCACGCACGGTGCGTCGCCGGGCGCCACCAAGGCCGTCGAGCTGCTGGAGCTGGCCCGCGAGAACGATCTCGACCGGGGTTACGCGGCCGAGACCGACGGCCTCGCCGAGTTGCTCATGTCCGACGTCCTGCGCGCCGGGCTGTACTCGTTCAACCTGGTCAACAAGCGCGCCAAGCGCCCGGCCGGCGCGCCGGACAAGTCCCTGGCACGCAAGGTGAACAAGGTCGGCATCGTCGGCGCCGGCCTGATGGCCAGCCAGCTCGCGCTGCTGTTCGTGCGCCGCCTCAAGGTGCCGGTCGTGCTGACCGACGTCGACCAGGAGCGCGTCGACAAGGGCGTCGGCTACGTCCACGCCGAGATCGACAAGCTCCTGGCCAAGAAGCGCGTCTCCCCGGACGGCGCCAACCGGCTCAAGGCGCTGGTCTCCGGCTCGCTCGACAAGGCCGCGTTCGCCGACGCCGACTTCGTCATCGAGGCCGTCTTCGAGGAGCTGGGCGTCAAGCAGCAGGTGTTCGCCGAGCTGGAGCAGCACGTCAAGCCCGAGGCGATCCTCGCGACGAACACCTCGTCGCTGTCGATCACCGCGATGGCGTCGAAGCTGCAGCACCCCGAGCGGGTGGTCGGCTTCCACTTCTTCAACCCGGTCGCCGTGCTGCCGCTGCTGGAGATCGTCCGCGGCGAGCAGACCGACGACGCGTCCCTGGCGACGGCGTTCTCGGTCGGCAAGCAGCTGAAGAAGTCCAGCGTGCTGGTGAAGGACGCGTCGGCGTTCGTCGTCAACCGGCTTCTGCTGCGCTTCCTCGGCGAAGTGCTGGTCACCGTCGACGAAGGCACGCCGTTCGAGGTCGCCGACCGGGCGCTCGAGCCGCTCGGCCTGCCGATGACCCCGCTGACGCTGATGCAGCTCGTCGGCCCGGCCATCGCGCTGCACGTCGGCGAGACGCTGCACGAGGCGTTCCCGGACCGGTTCACCGTGTCCGAGAACCTCGCGAAGTTCGTCAAGGCGGGCAAGAAGGGCGTCTGGGTCTGGGATTCCCAGGGCAACCAGTCGCCCGACCCCGAGGTCGTCGAGCTGTGGACGCAGGGCGACCGGCCGTCCACTTCGGAGCAGGTGCGTGAGCGCGCGCTCGCGGCGATCGCCGAGGAGATCCGGATCATGCTCGACGAGGGCGTGGTCGCGGAGGCGCAGGACATCGACCTGTGCCTGCTCCTCGGCGCGGGCTGGCCGTTCTGGAACGGCGGCATCACGCCGTACCTGGACCGCTCCGGTGTGTCCGAGCGGGTGAACGGCAAGCCGTTCCTCGCTCCGGGCGTGGCTTCGGTCCCGGCTTCCTAGTATTCGCCCTCACGAGGGCACTTCGGCGGTGGCGCGGTGAGTTCCAGCTGCGCCGCCGCCCGGTCGGAGTCGATGACCGTCACCCGCTCGGCGGTCCGGTAGCGGGCGTGCAGGTCCTGCGCCCAGGCCGTCAGGTCGGTGCCGGGGACGGCGAGCAGGGAGATCGACGGCGGGTCCACGAAGACCCGCCGGGCCGCGGGGTCGTCGCGGAAGGACGGCACGGCCGCCTGCATCTCGGCATCGGTCGGGAAGACCACGACGACCGCCGCGCACAGCGTGTGCCCGGACAGGGGTGCCGGGTTCGTATCCACCGGCAGGTCGGGTGGGCGCTTCAGGGCCGCGACGCCGAAGGCCAGCCCCACGCCGGCCGCCAGGGCCAGCGCGAAGACCGGGGCCACGACGCGGACCAGCGGCTTGTCTTCCACACCGACGATCACAGCACATCCCGGCTCCGGGGACACCGGTCGCGGCAGACTGCTCAGCGGACGGGGAGGTGGACCGTCACGCCGAGACCGCCGCCCACGATCGGTTCCGCCGCCACGCTTCCGCCGTGGGCCGCCACCGCCGCGCGGACGATCGAGAGCCCCAGGCCCGCGCCGGACCGGGCCGTGCGGGCCACCCCCGCCCGGCGGAACGGCTCGAACAGCTCCGCCACCGTCGCCGGGTCCACCAGGCCCCCGGACGAGCGCACCCGCAGCACCGACCACTGCGGGCCCGGCTGCGTCACGACCTCCAGCCAGCCGCCCTCGACGTTGTGGCGGACCGCGTTCTCCAGCAGGTTGCCCGCGATCCGCTCCAGCAGCGCCGGGTCGCCGAACGCCGGCGCCGGTACCACCGCGAACGTCGCCCGGATCCCGCGCTGCTCGGCTTCCGTGCGGGCCGCACGCCAGGCTCGGTCGACGACCGCCGCCAGGTCGACGGGCTCGCGCACCCCGAGCCCGGCGCCGTCGGTGCGGGCCAGCAGCAGCAGCGAGTTCACCAGCTGCCCGGCGCGCTCGGTCGCGTCGCGGACCACCCCGCCCATCCGGCGCAGCTCGGCTTCGTCGGCGTCGTCGTCGGACAAGGTGACGTCGAGCTCCGTGCGGATCACCGCCAGCGGCGTCCGCAGCTCGTGGCTCGCGTTCGCGACGAAGTGGCGCTGCGCGTCGAACGCGGACTGGAGCCGGTCGAGCATGTCGTCGAACGTGCCGGCCAGCTCGGCCAGCTCGTCGTGCGAGCGCACCTCGCCGATCCGCTCGCCCAGCGACTCGACCGACAGCCGCCGTGCGGTACCGGTGATCTCGCGCAGCGGCAGCAGCACGCGCGAGGTGAACGTCCAGGCGAGGATCGCCGCGGCCGCCACCACCAGCAGGAACGCGATCGACCCGAACAGCAGCATGCGGTTGCGGGCGTGCACGCGCAGGTGCTCGGCGAGGGTCGACGCGTCGACCTGGACGCCGTCGACGACGACCACGCTGCCCGGCGGCATCTGCGGGACGTTGTCGAGCGAGTCCCGGACCAGCGTCCAGGCCAGCCAGAGCAGCAGCAGGCTGACGGCGGCGACCAGCACGGTCGCCAGCAGGGTGATCCGGGCGCGGAGGCTGCGGGTGCCCGGCAGGTTCACGCGCGCGGCGCGCCGGGCTCCGGCACCCGGTACCCGGAGCCGACGACGGTCTCGATGATCCCCGGCTCGCCGAGCTTCTTGCGCAGCGTCATGACGGTGACCCGGACGGTCGTGGTGAACGGGTCGGCGTTCTCGTCCCAAACGCGTTCGAGCAGCTCTTCGCTGCTGACGACCGAACCGGCGGCCGACAGCAGCACTTCGAGGACGCCGAACTCCTTGCGCGTCAGCTCGACCGGCCCGCTCGCGCGCCGGACGGTGCGCTTGGCCGGGTCCAGCTCGACGTCACCCGCGGTCAGCAGCGGCGGCGCGGCCGGGGTGGCCCGGCGGCCCAGCGCCCGCACCCGGGCGACCAGCTCGGGGAAGGCGAAGGGTTTGGCGAGGTAGTCGTCGGCGCCGAGCGACAGCCCGTCGACGCGGTCGGACACCGAGCTGCTCGCGGTCAGCATCAGCACCCGGGTCAGCTCCCCGGACGCGACGATCTCGCGGCACAGCTCGTCCCCGGACATCCCGGGCAGGTCCCGGTCCAGCAACACGACGTCGTACCGCGTGACGGCGGCCTTTTCGTGCCCGTCGTCACCCGTGAGCGCGACGTCCACCGCCATGCCCTCGCGGCGCAAGCCACGGGCGATCGCGTCGGCCAGGGGTTCTTCGTCCTCTACTACCAAAACTCGCACGGCTCCACAATTCCATATTTTCCTGAGAGTGCCCTTTAAGGACGATGTGCGTCGGGTGTGGCCCACCGGAGGGCGAACCACAACCGCATGCGGACCTCCGGGTCCGCCAGGTCCACGTCCAGGGCCTTCTCCACCTGGGCGATCCGGTGCCGGACGCTGTTGCGGTGCACGCCCAGCTCCGCGGCCGTCGGTTCCCAGCCGCCGTGGTGGGCCAGCCACGTCCGCAGCGTCAGCACCAAGGACCGGTCCCCCGCCTGGTCGAGCGCGACCAACGGCTCCAGGGCCTTCGAAGCGAACCCGCGGGAAGCGTCCGGGGCCACCAGCGAGTCGAAGTCCAGCGGCGAGCTCCCGGCCACCACTGGGCGCCCCAGTGCCCGGGCCCGCGCGAGCAGCAGGTCGACTTCGCCCTCGGACAGCTGTCCGGCCGGCGCCGGGGAGCCCGCCGCCACCAGCCAGCCGTGGTCGCGCAAGCCCTCCAGCACCGCGAGCGGCGGCGCGGAGCCCGCGATCGCCACGAACCGGCCGGACCGCACCGAAACCAGCGGGGTGTCCAGCCGCGCCCGCAGCCAGTCCGGGCGCTGGGCCACCTCGTCCGGGCCACGCCGGTACGCCGTCCCGCCGACCAGCCGGACCACCTCCGAGCCCAGCAGCGACCGGGCGACCTCCCCGGGCGCCGTCCGGCCCAGCAGCAGCCCGGTGGCCGCCGCGCCCAGCTCGGCCGTGTCCGAGCCCGCGCGGCCGACCAGGCCGAGCAAGGCCGCGCCGACGGCGAGGATCGCCCGGTCGGCCCCTTCGAGCCGGCGGGACCGGCCGACGACCACCAGGTGCGACGCCGTCGCCTGCGGGTACACCGGCTGGACGACGACGAACCCGCCGTCGAGCTCGGTCGTCGCGCTCCGGATCCCGCTGCCCGCGCGCACGGTCGCCATCAGCTCCCGCACCTGCGGCGGCAGCGGCGTGGGTGCGTCGTGCGCCGAAGCCAGCACGTCCCCGGCGCCGACCAGGGCGACCCAGGACCCCAGCACCGCCGCCAGCGACGACGTCAGCTCGCCGAGCCCGCCACTCGCGGCGCGGGTCAGCGTCTCGCGCGCCGCGGTGATCCGCCGCTGGTCACGCTGCCCGGCCTCGGTCAGCGCGACGGAGACCGCCCGGTTGACCGCCAGGAACGGCGTGCGCGACGGCACCACCAGCAGCGGCAGCCCGCGGCGCGCGCAGGCCCGGCGCAGGGACTCCGGCAACGTCTCGTGCACCGTCGGGGTGAGGCCGAAGCCCAGCGCCGTCACCCCGGCGTCCCGCAGGCCGCGCACGTACCGGTCGAGCTGCCCGGGCAGGTTGACACCAGCCGTGAGGATCAGCTCGCCGCCCACCAGGTACGGCGCCGGGTCCTGCAGCTCGCTGACGTGGGCCCAGCGCACGGGGAGGTCCAGCGCGCCCGGGCGCAACGTCTCGGGGACGACCTCCAGCGCGAGCTCCCGGTTGCCGACCACGTCCCGTAACGGGACATTCACCTCCGTGGACAAGAACTCCGGGATTTGGGCCATTTCATCCTCGACTTCGGCGACATTGGGATGAAGCATCCCATGCCGCTGGGGTGTCAGCCGAACCTACGGTGGCCCGAAACGACGTGAGGAGGACACCGTGACCGGGGACTACGCCGTGATCGCGTTGTACATCGCGGGGATGCTCGGGGTCGGCTGGTACGGCCTGCGGCTCGCGAAGACCAAGTCCGACTACCTCGTTGCCGGGCGCCGGCTGGGCTGGTTCATGTACTCCGGCACGATGTCGGCCGTCGTCCTCGGCGGCGCCTCCACCGTCGGTGGCGTGAAGCTCGGCTACACCTACGGCATCTCGGGCATGTGGCTGGTCGTCAGCATCGGCGTCGGCATCCTGGTGCTGCACGCGCTGTTCGCGCGGCGGCTGGTGCGGCTGAAGGTCTACACCGTCGGCGAGATGCTGGACCTGCGCTACGGCGGCCGCACCAGCGCGGTGTCCGGCGTCGTCATGTGGGGCTACACGCTCATGCTCACGGTGACCTCGACGCTGGCGTTCGCGACCATCTTCAAGGTGCTCTTCGACCTGCCGAACTGGGCCGGCATCGCGATCGGCGGGTCGATCGTGGTCCTCTACTCGGTGCTCGGCGGCATGTGGTCGATCACGCTGACCGACATCGCCCAGTTCGTCATCAAGACCATCGGCATCCTGGCGATCCTGCTGCCGGTCGCGATCAGCTCGGCCGGCGGCTTCTCCGGCATGAGCGAAAAGCTCGACGCGAGCTTCTTCAGCTTCACCTCGATCGGCACCGACACGATCATCACCTACTTCGTGATCTACACCTTCGGACTGCTGATCGGCCAGGACATCTGGCAGCGCGTGTTCACCGCCCGCACCCCGGCGATCGCGACGTCCGGCGGCATCACCTCCGGCGTCTACTGCCTGGTCTACGGCCTGGCCGGCGCCCTGATCGGCACGGCGGCGCACACGCTGTACCCGGATCTCGCCAGCGCGCAGGACGCCTTCGCGACGATCGTCGAGCGCCTGCTGCCGACCGGGGTCCGCGGCCTGGTGCTGGCCGCCGCGCTCTCGGCGATGATGTCGACCGCGAGCGGCGCGCTCATCGCCTGCTCCACCACCACGACGTCGGACCTGCTCACCAAGATCGGCCTGAAGAAGGGCGGCGAGGTCCGCCGCAACCGGATCGCCACGCTGGTGCTCGGGCTGATCGCGATCGGCATCGCGATGGTCGTCGACGACGTCGTCAACGCCCTGACCATCGCCTACGACATCCTGGTCGGCGGCTTGCTCGTCGCGATCGTCGGCGCGCTGTTCTGGAAGCGCGGCACGCGGCAGGGCGCGTACGCGTCGATGGTCGCCGGCACGGTGTCCGTGATCGCCTTCATGATCATCGACGGCGTCGCCGCCAACACCCCGATCTACTGGGGCCTCGGCGCGAGCCTGGTCGTCTACCTGGCGGTCAGCTTCGCCACGCCCCGCACGGCCGACTCGGTTCTTTCCCTTTGGACCCGCCGCCTCAACGGCGAAGACACCACCACCGAGACCCGGGAACAGGAGCCCACCAGTGCCTAACATCGGACCCCTCGACTCGTCGCGCGTCCCCCGGTTCGCCGGCTTCGCGACCTTCGCGCGACTGCCGCGGATCGACCAGGTCGAGCGCGCCGACATCGCCGTCGTCGGGGTGCCCTTCGACTCCGGCGTGTCCTACCGGCCCGGCGCGCGGTTCGGCCCGGCGGCGGTGCGCGAGGCGAGCCGGCTGCTGCGGCCGTACCACCCGGAGCTGGACGTCTCGCCGTTCGCCGATAAGCAGGTCGTCGACGCCGGCGACATCGCGGTGAACCCGTTCAACATCGGCGAAGCGATCGAAACGCTGCAGCAGGAAGCCGAAGCGCTGCAAGCGAACGGGACGCGGCTGGTGACGGTCGGCGGCGACCACACCATCGCCCTGCCGCTGCTGCGGGCCGCAGCGAAGCAGCACGGGCCCGTCGCCCTGCTGCACTTCGACGCGCACCTCGACACCTGGGACACCTACTTCGGCGAGCCGTACACCCACGGCACCCCGTTCCGGCGGGCGTCCGAAGAAGGCATCCTCGACACGAGCGCGCTGTCGCACGTCGGCACGCGCGGGCCGCTGTACGGCAAGCGGGACCTCGAAGAAGACCGCCGGCTCGGCTTCGGCATCGTCACCTCCGGCGACGTGCTGCGCCGCGGCGTCGCCGAGACCGTCGACGCGCTGCGGCAGCGCATCGGCGACCGGCCGCTCTACGTCTCGGTCGACATCGACGTGCTCGACCCGGCCCACGCGCCCGGCACCGGCACGCCCGAGGCGGGCGGGATGACCAGCCGCGAGCTCCTCGAGATCCTGCGCGGGCTGCGTGATCTCAACCTGGTCGGGGCGGACGTCGTCGAACTGGCTCCCGCTTACGATCACGCCGAGATCACGGCCATCGCGGCCTCCCACGTCGCCTACGACCTGGTGAGCCTGCTGTCCTTGGGAAAGAGCGCATGACCGATACCGAACGCATCGGCGGCGATGTCGTCGTCGAAACCCTTCGCGCGCTGGGCGCCGACACCGTGTTCGGCCTGCCGGGCCAGCACGCGCTGGGCCTGTTCGAAGCGCTGCGGCGCGCCGGCGACCTGCGGGTGATCAGCGGACGCGTCGAGAACAACCTCGCCTTCGCCGCCGACGGGCACGCCCGCGCGCGGCTCGCGGCGAACCCCGACGGCCCGGTGCCGGTCACGCCGCTGATCGTCTCCACCGGCCCGGGTGCGCTGCTGACGTTGGCTTCCCTGCAGGAATCCCGGGCCGCGTCGGTGCCGGTGCTCGGGATCTCCAGCCAGGTCCCGGTCGCCGGGCTGGGCGGCGGGCGGCACGGCTACCTGCACGAACTGCCCGACCAGCAGGCGAGCTTCCGGGACGTCGTCAAGTCGGTGCACGTCGTACGCCGCGCCAGCCAGATCCCGACCGCGCTGCGCGAGGCGTGGACGTCGGCCGCGACCGCGCCGTACGGCCCGGTGTGGGTCGAGATCCCGCAGGACGTGCTGCTCGGCCCGGCCGGGCTCCCGCCGATCACGTCGGTGTCGGCCACTCCCCCGCCCCTGGAACCGCTGCCCGAACTGGTCACCGCGGCCGCCGATCTGCTGGCCGCGGCGTCGAATCCGGTGATCCTGGCGGGCGGCGGAGCGTTGCGGTCCGGCTCGCACGCCGAGCTGACGGCGCTGGCCGAGGCGGTGCGCGCCCCGGTGATCTCGACCTTCGGCGGCAAGGGCGTCTTCGGCTGGGACCACGAGCTGTCCGGGCGGTCCTGGATGGAGGACTGGCACACCACGGAGTTCCTCGCCGGCGCCGACGTGCTGCTCGTGCTCGGCTCCGGCCTCGGCGAGCTGTCCAGCAACTACCGCGAGTTCGCCCCGCGCGGCCGGGTGATCCAGGTCGAGGCCGACCTGGGCAAGCTGGAGTCGAACTACCCGGGGCTCGGTATCCACGCCGACGTGAAGCTGACCTTGCAGGCGCTGCTGGAGTGGGTGCCGATGCGGGCGTCCGACGGCCGGGCCGAGAAGGCGGTTTCCGGGCTGCTCGCGCGCGTCGAGTCCCGGTTGGACGGTCAGCACCTGGCCGTCGAGCGCAAGCTGATCGACGACATCCGCGCGGCGCTCCCCGGCGGCACCCAGACGTTCTGGGACATGACGATCGCCGCGTACTGGGCCTGGTCGGCGTGGAACCCCGAAGGCGCGCCGATCCACACCGCCCAGGGCGCGGGTGGCCTGGGCTACGGCCTGCCGGGCGCGCTCGGCGGCGCGGCCGCCGGCGCGCCCACGCTGGCCGTGTCCGGCGACGGCGGCGCGATGTACGGCGTCGCCGAGCTGGCGACCGCGGTGCAGCACGGCCTCGACGTCACGTGGCTGGTCGTCGACGACGGCGGCTACGGCGTCCTGCGCGAGTACCTGACCGACGCGTTCGGCCACACCACGGCCACCGAGCTGACCCGGCCCGACTTCGTGGCTTTGGCTTCGTCCTTCGGCGTATCCGCCAAGCTGTCCTCTTCGGACACCGTCGGCGCGGACCTCGCCGAAGCGCTGCGCACGCCCGGGCCGTCCGTGGTCGTCCTCCCGGCCCTGCTGAAGCTGTTCGCGCCGACCCACCTGGAGCAGGCATGACCCGCACCCTCGAGCTGACCGACCCGGCGACCGGCGAGGTGTTCGGCACCAGTGTCATCGCTGAGCAATCCGATGTGGACCACGCGCTCGAATCCGCCGCGCAAGCGTTTGCGGGATGGCGTCGCAGCACCCCGGCGCAGCGGCAGCTGGCCCTGCTGAAGATCGCCGACACGCTGGAAGCGCGGGCCGCGGAGTTCGCCGACCTCGAAGTGCGCGAGACCGGCAAGATCCGGTCGGTCGTGCTGGAGGAGGAGATCCCGGAGTGCGTGAGCGCGCTGCGGTTCTTCGCCGGCGCCGCGCGGCAGCTGGAGGGCACGGCCGCCGGGGAGTACGCGCCGGGCCACACCTCGGTGGTCCGCCGCGAGCCGGTGGGCGTCTGCGCGCAGATCGCGCCGTGGAACTACCCGCTGATGATGGCGGTCTGGAAGATCGCACCGGCGCTGGCCGCGGGCAACACCGTGGTGCTCAAGCCGGCCGAGACGACGCCGTCGACCGCCGTGCTGCTGGCCGAGGTCGCGGCGGAGTTCCTGCCGGCGGGCGCGTTCACCGTGCTGACCGGCGACCGCGACACCGGCCGCGCGCTGGTGCGTCACCCGATCACGGACCTCGTCTCGATCACCGGGTCGACGCGGGCGGGCATCGACGTCGCCACCGTGGCGGCCGCCGACCTCAAGCGCACCCACCTGGAGCTGGGCGGCAACGCACCACTGCTGGTGTTCCCGGACGCCGGCCTCGCGGCGACGGCGGAAGGCATCGTGGGCGCGGCGTTCTACAACGCGGGCCAGGACTGCACCGCGGGCAGCCGGGTCCTGGTGCACGCGTCGATCCACGACGACTTCGTCGCTTCGCTGGCGAAGGCCGCGGCGGCGCGGACGCCCGGCGTCGACTTCGGGCCCTTGAACAGCGCGGCGCAGTTCTCGCGCGTCGAGGGCCTGATCTCGCGGCTGCCCTCGCACGCCCGCGTCGAAACCGGCGGGACGCGGTTCGGCGCTCGGGGCTTCTACTTCTCCCCCACGGTGATCTCCGGCCTGCACCAGGACGACGAGATCGTCCAGGAAGAGATCTTCGGACCGGTCATCACCGTCCAGTCCTTTTCGGACGAAGCCCAGGCGGTTTCGCTGGCCAACGGTGTCCCGTACGGGCTGGCGTCGTCGGTCTGGACGAACGACCTCGGCGTCGCCGCGCGGGTGTCGGCCGACCTCGACTTCGGCTGTGTGTGGGTGAACACGCACGGACCGCTGGTCGCCGAGATGCCGCACGGCGGGTTCGGCCACTCCGGTCACGGCAAGGACCTCTCGGGGTACGCCTTCGCCGAGTACACGCGGGTCAAGCACGTGATGACGAGGTTCGCATGAGCGAGAAGATCACGGAGGTCGAGCAGCACGGGATCGCGCCGATCCCGCCGGAGGAACAGACTTCGCGCCCGCGCGACCTGTTCCGGATGGCGTTCGGCGGCGCGAACACGTTCGCCACGATCATCCTCGGCACGTTGCCGATCGCGTACGGGCTGAGCTTCCGCGACGCGGCGCTGGCGACGGCGCTCGGGGTCGTCGTCGGCGGCCTGGTCCTGGCGCCGATGGCGTTGTTCGGACCGCGCACGCGGACCAACAACGCGGTGTCGTCCGGCGCGCACTTCGGCGTCGTCGGCCGGTGCGTCGGGTCGTTCCTGTCGCTGCTGACGGCGATCACGTTCTTCGCGATCTCGGTCTGGGTCAGCGGCGACGCCGTGGCCGGCGCGGCCCAGCGGCTCTTCGGCTTCGACGGCGGCGCTGCGCTGCGCGGAATCGCGTACGGCCTGATCGCGCTCGCGACGCTCGTCGTCTGCATCTACGGCTACCGGTTCATGCTGCTGGTCAACCGCGTCGCGGTGGTGCTCGGCACGCTGATCATGCTGCTGGGGATCGTGGCGTACGGCGGCTCGTTCGACCCGGGCTACGCGGGCACGGGGACGTACGCACTGGGCACGTTCTGGCCGACGTTCACCCTCGCGGCCCTGACGGCCCTGGCCAACCCGATCTCGTTCGGCGCGTTCCTCGGCGACTGGGCCCGCTACATCCCTGCCCGGTACAGCAAGCGTTCTCTCCTGGCGGCGCCGTTCCTGGCCCAGGTGGCGACCCTGCTGCCCTTCGGCTTCGGCATCGCGACGGCGACGCTGGTGGCGGACCCGGCCGACTACATCACCGGCCTGACGGCGGTTTCCCCGCTGTGGTACGCGATCCCGCTGATCGTGGTGGCGCTGATCGGCGGCCTGTCTACGGGCACGACGTCGTTGTACGGCACGGGCCTCGACTTCAGCTCGATCTTCCCGCGCCTGTCGCGGGTCCGGGCAACGCTCCTGATCGGGACGCTGAGCGTGGCGTTCATCTTCGTCGGCAACTTCGTGCTGGACATGGTGTCGAGCATCAACGCGTTCGCGACGCTGATCGTGCTGTGCACCTCACCGTGGATGGTGATCATGATGATCGGCTTCGTCCAGCGGCGCGGGTTCTACGACGTGGCGGACCTGCAGGTGTTCAACGAGGGCCGCCGAGGTGGCCGGTATTGGTTCGCCCGAGGGGTGAACTGGCGAGCGATGGCGGCCTGGATCCCGGCGACGACACTGGGACTGCTGTGCGCGAACACACCGATGATCGCGGGACCGCTGCGGGACATCGCGGGCGGCGTGGACATCAGCCTGCTGGTGACGTTGGTGACGGCGGCGGTGGCGTATCCGGTGCTGGTGAAGTTGTTCCCGGAACCGCCGGAAGTGTTCAGTTCCGTGCCCGCGCCTGCGGTGGTCGTCACCGTGCCCGCGGAGGCCTGACCGCAGAGAGCCCGCCGGGGGAGCCCCCGTTTTCCACTCTACCGGCGAGCACCGACAGTTTCGGGCGGCCGGCCCCGGCTCACGCAGTGAATGACTCATTCCTCTCGTCGGACGAGGTGAATGGGTCATTCACTGCATCGGCGCGGCCGGAAGTCTTGCCAGGCGAGTTGCTTCGGGTCGGTGCCGGCCGCTCCCAGCGGCAACCACCTTGCGGCGCGCGACCTCAACGGCAAGCGACCTGACGCGGATCGGCGGGATAGCGCAACGCGCTCCGGGCGAACGCGCCGGTCAGGTTGTCCCAGAAGCGGTTCGCGGTGAGCGGGGCCCGCACCGAATCGAGCATCTCGCGGATCTCGGCGCACTCCAGGGCGACTCGGGCGGCCGCGATCTGGTCGGCGGGGAGCGCACCTTCGCCCGCGCCGCCGCCGTCGGCGACGTTCCACGCCGGCGGCAGGTCCTTCTCGTGCCCGCTGCGCCGGGAACCGGCCGCCTCCGAGTGCGCGGCGAGCGGGCTGACCAGCCCGTACACGTCGTGCACCCGGACCTCCAGCGGAGCGACCATGCCGAGCGCGCCGATGCTGCCGACCACGAACGTGCCGTCCGGGGCCGCCGCGGGGTAGCGCAGCCACGAACCGCGTTGCGCGATCACCATCGAAGACGGCGCTTCTCGCAGCATCGCCTCCGCTTCGCGCAGCCCCATGGCGGTGGCGTAGTCATCGCCGTGCATGGGGTGCTCGCGCCCGCTCGCGGCCGACCAGTAACCGCGCTCGTCGGCGATCCCGGTCGCCGGGTCGTAGTGCCGCGCGTCGGCGTCGTAGGGCACGCGCAGCCAGATGCCGGCGACGAGCGCCCACCCGCCGACCGCGGCCACCAGGAGCGCGGTCCACCGCGTCACCGGGACCGCCATCACCGGGAGCAGCAGGGCGAAGAGCGCCGGCAGCAGCATCCGGCCGTGCATGAAGTCGCCGCCGATGCGGAGCACGTAGACCGCCATCACCAACCCGGCCAGCAGGGGGAAAGCGATCAGCACGAGAGTGACCCGGGTCCGGGGCAGGAGACGGGCGACCAGCACGAACACGCCGGCCAGGAGCAGCAGCGGCAGCCACAGGGTGTAGGGCGAGACCAGGTCGGCCAGGTAGCGCAGGCCCCGGTCCCAGTGCACCGCCGACGCCTCCTTGGCCACCGCGGTGTTCGGGGTGACCAAGCCGTAGTAGCCCATGCGGAAGACCTGGTAGGCCAGCGGCAGCGCACCGGCGACCGCGACCAGGCCCAGGGCGCGCAGCCAGCCGCGCCAGGCGACGAAGGACAACGCGGCGAACCCGAACGCGCTGAACAGCGCCAGGTCCGGCCGCACGAGCGGCCCCAGCCCGAGCGCGAGCGCCACCGGCCACGACCGCTCGGTGACACCGGTCGCCCGGCGCACGACGAGCCACCAGGAGCCACCCAGCCAGAGCGAGATCAAGCCGGTTTCCAGCCCGGAGGTCGCGAAGTCCAAGAACGGCGGAAGGGCGCACACCAGCAATGCCCCGGCGGGCAGCACGAGACCGGTCCCGGCCGGGCGGTGCAGGCGCCGCGCACCGGCCATGGCCAGCACCAACCCGCCGACCGCGCAGACCAGCCCGGTCACGACGGCCACCCACTCCAGCCCGGCCCCGGGGATCAGGCCGAACAGCCAGACGAGGAAGGTCCACAAGGTGCTGGTGTTCGCCTCGACGCGCTCCCCCGCGTTGAAGACGGCGCCATTGCCCTCGTAGAGGTGGCGGACGGTGCGCAGCACGATCAGGCCGTCGTCACTCATCCACCGGCGCTGCCAGGCGAGGTTCGCGAAGAGGAGCGCGGTGGCGCCCATGGCGGTCCAGGCCCACACGCCCGGTTTCCGGTACCAGGCCGGCACCTCGCCGGGTGTTCCGGGCAGCAGTGTCCGAGATTCCGTCACGCGGTCCTCCCCCTCGTGCGGCACCGCCGGCCGACACCCCCGGAACCTACTGCGAGCCCCCGGGTCGCCCCGACCCGGCCTGGCGCGAGCTCAGGCCGAGTGGTCGCGTGCGGACTCGGTCCGCTCGGCCGAGCCGAGGCGGCCCGAGGCCCACTCGGTCACCCGCCGAGCCACGTCCTGAGCCGTCAGCCCGATGCGCCCCAAAACCTCATCCCGGCTCCCCAGATCATGGAACGTCTGCGGCACCGCCAGGTCCCTCAGCGGGACGTCGCATTCCGCGTCGCGGAACATCGCCGCCAGCGCCGAACCGAACCCACCATGGCGCCCGCTGTCCTCGACGGTCACCACCAGCTTGTGCTGCGCAGCCAGCGCGACCAGCTCGGCCGGGACCGGCAGCACCCAGCGCGGGTCGACCACCGTCACGCCGATGCCCTGGTCCGCGAGCCGGTCGGCCGCTGCCAGGCCCAAGGTCGCGAACGGGCCCACCGTCACCAGCAGCACGTCGGCACCGTCGACAGGGCGGCGCAGCACGTCGACCGTGCCCAGCCGCTCCACCGCCGCGACGTCCGTGCCGACCTTGCCCTTCGAGAAGCGCAGCGCCGTCGGGCCGTCGGACACCGCCACGGCCTCGCGCAGCTCCTCGCGCAGCGTGCCCGGGTCGCGCGGAGCGGCCACCCGCATGCCCGGCACCATGCCCAGCAGCGACAGGTCCCACATGCCGTGGTGGCTGGGGCCGTCCGGCCCGGTGATGCCGGCGCGGTCCAGCACCAGCGTCACCGGCTGGCGGTGCAGCGCGACGTCCATCAGCACCTGGTCGAACGCGCGGTTCAGGAACGTCGAGTAGATCGCGACCACCGGGTGCAGCCCGCCCATCGCCAGCCCGGCGGCCGACGTGACCGCGTGCTGCTCGGCGATGCCGACGTCGTACCAGCGGTCGGGGAACGCCTCGGCGAACTTGTCGAGACCGGTCGAGCGCAGCATCGCCGCGGTGATCGCGACGACGTCCTCGCGCTCGGCGCCGATCTTCGCCAGCTCGTCGCCGAACACGCCGGTCCAGCTCGGGCCCTTCACCGGCGGCAGGCCGGTCTCCGGGTCGATCGGGTCGGTCTGGTGCATCTGGTCGTGCTCGTTGTTGACCGCGGGCGCGTAGCCGTGGCCCTTCTCGGTCACCACGTGCACGATCACCGCGCCGCCGAACGCCTTCGCGCTGTGCAGGGCCTTCTCCAGCGCCACCTGGTCGTGGCCGTCGACCGGGCCGAGGTACTTCAGGCCGAGGTCGGAGAACATCGCCTGCGGGCTCAGCGCGTCCTTCAGCCCGGCCTTCGCGGCGTGCAGCGCGGCGTAGATCGGCTTGCCGACGACCGGGGTGTGCCGGAGCAGCTCGCGGCCGCCGTCGAGCAGCCGCTCGTAGCCGGGCTGCAGGCGCAGCGCCGCGAGGTGGTCGGCGAGGCCGCCGATGGTCGGCGAGTAGGAGCGGCCGTTGTCGTTGATGACGATGACGACCGGGCGCTCGCGGTGGGCGGCGAGGTTGTTGAGCGCCTCCCAGCACATGCCGCCGGTGAGCGCGCCGTCGCCGACGACGGCGACCGCGTGCCGCTCGCCGCCGTCCAGGGCGAACGCCTTCGCCAAGCCGTCCACATAGGACAGCGCGGACGACGCGTGGCTGCTTTCGACCCAGTCGTGGTCACTCTCCGCGCGCGACGGGTAACCGGTGACGCCGCCGGTCTGGCGCAGCCGGTCGAAGCCGTCCGCGCGGCCGGTGACGATCTTGTGCACGTAGGCCTGGTGCCCGACGTCCCAGACGATCGCGTCGCGCGGCGAGTCGAACACGCGGTGCAGCGCGATGGTCAGCTCGACGACGCCGAGGTTCGGCCCCAGGTGCCCGCCGGCGCGGCGGACCTTGTCGACGAGGAAGTCCCGGATTTCGGCGGACAGTTCGCCGAGGTCCTCGACACTCATGCGCTTCAGGTCCGCCGGTCCGTTGACGGACTCCAGCAACGTCACTCGTCTCCACCTCACTTGGTCGGTACGCCCCGCGTCCGGCCAGTCTACGGAGGACGGCCACCGGCCTTCCGCCCGCCGCGTCCGGCGTCACAGGCGGAGCGCGATCACCCGTCATCTGCCGGGGTGAACCTCGTCTCCCCACCGTGCTGTGGCGGTCACGCGGCGTGGCCGCGAGAATGGGACGCATGGCGGACTTCTTCATCGGCGGCGAATGGGTGGACGCGCTCGGCGGCGGCCGGCGGGAGATCCGCTGCCCGGCCGACGGTTCCCTGGTCGCGACGGTCGCCGAGGGCACCGCCAAGGACACCGAAGCCGCCATCGCGGCGGCCCGCCGGGCGTTCGACACCGGCCCGTGGCCCGGCACGCCCGCGCACCTGCGCGGTGACCTGCTGCTGCGCACCGCGGACTTGCTGGACCGGGACGCGGAGGCGTTCGCCCGAGCCGAGTCGCTCGACACCGGCAAGCGCCTGGTCGAAAGCCGCTATGACATGGCCGACATCGCCGCCTGCCTGCGCTACTTCGGCAAGCTGGCGGCGCAGGACGCGGGCCGCGTCGTCGACACCGGCAACCCGGACGCCTTCAGCCGGATCGTGCACGAACCGGTCGGCGTCTGCGGGCTGATCACGCCGTGGAACTACCCGCTGCTGCAGACCGTGTGGAAGATCGCGCCGGCGCTGGCCGCGGGCAACACGTTCGTGCTCAAGCCCAGCGAGCTGACGCCGCACACCTCGATCCTGTTCCTGAAGCTGCTCACCGAGGCGGGCCTGCCGCCCGGCGTCGCCAACCTGGTGCTCGGGGCCGGCGCAAAGGTCGGCGCGCCGCTGGCCGAGCACCCGGACGTCGACCTCGTGTCGTTCACCGGGGGTCTCGCGACCGGCCGGGTCATTGCCGCCGCCGCGGCCGCGACGGTCAAGAAAGTGGCCCTGGAGCTGGGCGGGAAGAACCCGAATGTGGTCTTCGCCGACGCCGACTTCGAGACGGCGGTCGACTACGCGCTGACGGCGGTGTTCCTGCACTCCGGCCAGGTGTGCTCGGCGGGCGCGCGGCTGATCGTGCAACGGGAGTGGCACGACGAGTTCGTCGCCGAGCTGGTGCGCCGGGCCGAGCGGATCCGCCTGGGCGGGCCGTTCGACGAGCGCGCCGAGACGGGACCGCTGATCTCGGCGGCGCACCGGGCGAAGATCGAGCGGTACGTGGCGGCGGCGCTGGCCGAGGGAGCGGTGCTGCGGACCGGCGGGCGGCGCCCCGACGATCCTTCCTTGGCGGAGGGCTTCTACTACCTGCCCACCATCCTCGACCAGGTGAAACAGGGTTCGTCGGCGGTCGTCGACGAGTCGTTCGGGCCGGTGCTGACGGTCGAGACGTTCACCGACGAGGACGACGCCGTCCGCATCGCCAACGACACCCACTACGGCCTGGCCGGGGCGGTGTTCACGAACGACGCTTCGCGGGCGCAGCGCGTGGCCGGGCGGCTGCGCCACGGCACGATCTGGATCAACGACTTCCACCCGTACCTGCCGCAGGCCGAGTGGGGCGGCTACAAGCAGTCCGGGTTCGGCCGCGAGCTGGGCCCGACGGGGCTCGGCGAGTACACCGAGGTCAAGCACATCTACCAGAACCTGCGGCCGGCGCCGCAGCGCTGGTTCGCCGGCTGAGCGGGTCCCTCGATCGAGATCCACCGAACGGCCCAGCGCGCGAAACGTGCTCGGAAAGCCGTTTCCCGCGCCTTATGCTGCCTCCACCGCGACCCAGGGAGGCCGGAGTGGACCAGCAGCGACCGGGGAAGCGGCTCCGCGGCCCGCGCGCCGCGGCGGTGGGGATCGCGGGGGTCGGCGTGATCGCGGGACTGACCTTGCGCACGGCGGACTACCCCGGGTTGCTGCCGCCGGGGACGCCGGATCCGGAGCTGGACCTGGGACTGCGCCTGGTCTGCGCGGCGGCGGTGCTGATCGCGGGCACGCTGGCGTACCTGACGTTCGCCCGCCGCCAGGACGAGCCGCTGGCGATGGCCTCCCTCCCGGGTCTGGTCGTGACGGGCGTGGTCCTGCGGCACCTGGTGGTGACGCTCCCGGGCGTGACGAGAATCCAGCCGGCGGCGCGGGTGGTGCCGGGCGCGGGGTCCTGGGTGCTGCTGGCGTCCGGAGTGGCGATGACGGCGGCCGGTTTGGCGGCGGCGTTCGCGGTGCGCCGGGCCGTGTGAGCGTTCACGCCTTCCTCGAGGCGAGCACACCCGCGACCGACCTGGCGGCAGCCTTCGCAGCGCACCGGGCCTGAGCGACAGCCCGCCGCCCGCGCTCCCCTCGACACGAGCCTCGCCCGCGGCCGACTGTAGGCCGCCTTGGCGGCACGCGAGAACCCCGCTGCGTGATCACGTCGCCGCGCAGCACCCGGACCTCGGCGCCACCGAAGTCAGGGTGCGCCCGCGCTCCCTCGAAACAAGCCACCCGCCCGCCGGCAGGTGCCCGCCTTCGCGGTGCGCGGGAGTTTTTCGCGCGGCGCCGGCTAGCCGTTCACCGCCTTCCGGCCGAGGAACGCCGCCAGCCGGTCCGCCGCCGTCGCCCCTGGACGCGCCTCCACCTCCGGCCCGAACGGGCCGCCCGGAGGCCGGGCCGCCGACCCGAACCGGGACCGCCACTGCTCCAGCGCCCCCTCCGCCAGGTCCGGCAGCAGATCGGTCGAAGCACCGGTCGCGTCCGCGAGGTCCCAGCCGTGGGCCAGGTACTCGTTCACGCGCATGTGGACCAGGAACACGCCCGGCAGCTCCCCCAGCGGTGTCGTCACCTTCCGCGAGAACAGCCCCGGCTCGGCCAGCACCGCCCGCGCCGCCGCGACCGACGCAACGAATGCAGCTGCCGGCGAAGCACCCAGGTAGTCACCGTCCGGAGCCGGTGGCCCCGAACCCGCCCAGAACGCCACTTTCGCGTTGCCGTGCGCGAGGTGGTTGACGACCGCGCGGACGTCCCAGTCCGCGCACGCCGTCGGCAGTGTCCACTGCGCACGGCCGATCGCCGAAACCAGGCCGGTCACCGTCGAAGCCGCGCGATCGAAATCGTCGAGAGGAGTCATGCCCGCAGTGTGACGGCCACCACCGACAAAAACTCAGGACAGCAGCGCCACGCACTCCACGTGGTGGGTCATCGGGAACGCGTCGAACGCCCTCAGGTCCGTCAGGCCGTAGCCGTGCGAAGCGAAGGTCGCCAGGTCGCGGGCCAGTGCCGCCGGGTCGCACGCCACGTAGACGATCCGATCGGGTGAACCCGCCACGATCGACTCCACCACCGCCTTGCCCGCGCCCTTGCGCGGCGGGTCCAGCACCACGACGTCCACCGGCTTCGCGGCCGATTCCAGCAGGTGCTCGACGCGCCCGGCCCGCCAGGACACCTGCGGCAGGTCGGCCAGGTTCTTCTCCCCGTCGGCGACCGCGCGCCGGCCGGACTCGATCGCCAGCACCCGGCCCGACGAGCCGACCTGCGAAGCCAGCACCGACGCGAACAGCCCGACCCCGGCGTAGAGGTCCCAGGCCGATCCGCCCACGGGCGCCTCCGCCCACTCGGCCACGACGGCGGCCAGCGTCGACGCCGCCGCCGGGTGGACCTGCCAGAAGCCGTGCGCGTCGAGGTGCCAGTCGCGGCCCGCCGCGTGCTGGACCGCCACCCCGCCCGCCAGCTGCCGGGCGCGGACCTTGCCGCGGACCGTCGACAGCTCGCGCACGTGGACACCGCCGTCGCCGTCGCTGGTCACCTCGATCTCGCTGCCCGGCCGCCAGCGCCGCGCCAGGACGTCGTCGAGCGCGCCCGGGACCGCGATCGGGCAGTCTTCGAGGGCCACCACGCGGTGGCTGTGGTGGGCGCGCAGGCCCGCGCGCCCGTCGCGGTCGGCGACCAGCCGGACGCGGCTGCGCCAGTCGAGCGGACCGCCTTCGAGGGCTTCCACGACGACCTCGCGCTCGATGCCGGCCAGCCGCTGGAGCTGCTCCGCCACGACGGCGGCCTTCAAGTCACGTTGGTACGAAGGGGAAGCGTGCTGCCAGTCGCAGCCGCCGCAGCCACCCGGGACCGCGAGCGGGCACGGCGGTTCGACCCGGAACTCCGAAGCCGAAAGCACCTCGATCGCGTCGCCGCGGCAGAACGAACCGCCGTTGTCCTCGGTGACCTCGACGCGCACCCGCTCGCCCGGCAGCGCGTGCCGGACGAACACCACGCGGCCTTCGGCGCGTGCGACGCAGTGGCCGCCGTGCGCCACCGCGCCGACCTCCACCTCGAGAACCCGGCCCAGCCAGCTGGTCATTCGGCGGGCTCCTTGGGTTTGGGGGTGACGATGGGTTTTCCGTTGGGTGAGAAGCCGCGGCGGACGTCACCGGCCGCCGGGCGCTCGTTGCGGACGCGCGCGGCCGCCTTCGCCGAGGACTCCAGCTGCCACGGCACGCTCGCCACGATCACGCCGGACTGGAACAGCAGGCGGCCCTTGAGCCGCAGCGCGCTCTGGTTGTGCAGCACCTGCTCCCACCAGTGCCCGACCACGTACTCCGGGATGAACACCGTGACCACGTTGCGCGGGTTGTCCCCGCGCACGCGCTTCACGTAGTCCAGCACGGGTTTCGTGATCTCGCGGTAGGGCGACTCGACGACCTTGAGCGGCACCTTGAAGTTGTGCGCGTCCCATTCGGCGGTCAACCGGCGCGTGTCGGCGTCGTCCACGTTGACCGTCACGGCTTCGAGGACGTCCGGGCGCATCGCCTTGGCGTAGGCCAGCGCGCGCAGCGTCGGCCGGTGCAGTTTGGACACCAGCACGATCGCGTGGTTGCGCGACGGCAGCACGGTCGGGGTGTCGCCGAGGTCCTTCAGCTCGTCGGCGACGCGGTCGTAGTGCTTCCGGATCGCCGTCATCAGGATGAAGATCGCCACCATCGCCGCGATCGCGATCCACGCGCCCAGCAGGAACTTGGTGATGAGCACGATCACCAGCACGACGCCGGTCATGGTGAGGCCGACCGCGTTGACCGTCTGCGAGCGCCGCATCCGCCGCCGCACGCCGGGGTCGGTTTCCTTGGCCAGCAACCGGTTCCAGTGCCGGATCATGCCGGCCTGGCTCACCGTGAACGACACGAACACGCCCACGATGTAGAGCTGGATGAGGCGGGTCACCTCGGCGTCGAACGCGATGATCAGCACCAGCGCGAAGGCCGAGAGGAACAGGATCCCGTTGGAGAACGCCAGCCGGTCGCCGCGCGTGTGCAGCTGCCGCGGCAGGTAGCGGTCCTGCGCCAGGATCGAGCCCAGCACCGGGAAACCGTTGAACGCGGTGTTCGCGGCCAGCAGCAGGATGATGCCGGTGGAGAAGGAGATGTAGTAGAACGCCGGCGGGAAGTCGGCGAACACCGCGTGCGCGATCTGCGCGACGATCGTCTTCTGCTCGTAGCCGGCCGGCGCGCCGGCGAGCTGCTCCGCCGGGTCCTCGGCGAACTTGACGTCGGTGATCGTGGCCAGCGTGATGATGCCGACCAGCATGGTCACCGCGAGCAGGCCCATCATCAGCAGCGTGGTGGCCGCGTTCTTCGACTTGGGTTTCTGGAACGCCGGGACGCCGTTGCTGATCGCCTCGACCCCGGTCAGCGCCGCCGCGCCGGAGGAGAACGCCCGCAGCACCAGGAACGCGTACGCGACGCCCGCGAAGGTCCCCTCGGCGTTCAAGGTGAACCCGGCGCTTTCGGCCTTCATCTCGGTGCCGGTGGCGGCTTGCACCAGACCCCACACGACCATGACCAGAATGCCCAGGATGAACCCGTACGTCGGGATCGCGAAGGCCTTCCCCGACTCCCGGATGCCGCGCAGGTTCAGTGACGTCAGCACGACCACGATGACGATCGAGGCCAGCACCTTGTGCTGCGCCACCCACGGCACCGCCGACCCGATGTTGGCCACACCGGACGAAGTGGACACCGCGACCGTCAGCACGTAGTCGACGAGCAGCGCGCTCGCCACGGTCAGCCCGAACTTCCCGCCCAGGTTCGTGTTGGCGACCTCGTAGTCGCCGCCGCCGCTCGGGTACGCGTGCACGTTCTGCCGGTAGGACGCGACGACGACCAGCATGACCAGGGCGACCATGATGCCGATCCACGGCGCCAGCGCGTAGGCGGACAGGCCCGCGACGCTCAGTGTCAGGAAGATCTCTTCGGGTGCGTACGCCACGCTCGAGAGCGCGTCGGACGCGAAGATGGGCAGCGCGATGCGCTTGGGGAGGAGCGTGTGAGCGAGCCTGTCACTGCGGAACGGACGTCCGAGGACCAGGCGTTTCAGCACGGTCGGGAACTTCGACACCACCGGACAGTACAGCGGAGCGGAGCTCCTCGGTTGAGGGTGGTGGTGGGGAGGAAGGCGGAGACCGCAGCGGCGCACGGTAGGTTCGGCGCTGGCATGTCGGGGTAGGTACGGACGGGTTTACCGCCGAAGAGGAGGCAGGGCGTGCACGTGGTGATCATGGGATGCGGCCGGGTAGGCGCGTCCCTGGCCGCTGCGCTGGAGCGGCTCGGCCACGAGGTGGCCGTCATCGACAAGAGCCAGCAGGCGTTCCGCCGGCTCGGCAGCGACTTCCACGGCCAGCAGGTCGTCGGGGTCGGGTTCGACCGCAAGGTGCTGATCGAAGCGGGCATCGAGCGGGCCGGCGCGTTCGCCGCGGTGTCCAGCGGCGACAACTCGAACATCATCTCCGCGCGGGTCGCCCGCGAGAACTTCGGCATCGAACACGTCGTCGCGCGGATCTACGACCACAAGCGCGCGGCCGTGTACGAGCGGCTGGGGATCCCGACGGTGGCGACCGTGCCGTGGACCACCGACCGGTTCCTGCGCACGCTCCTGCCGGACGGCGTCGCGTCGGCGTGGCGGGACCCGTCGGGCAACATCGCGCTGCTGCAGCTGCCGCTGCACGAGGGCTGGGTCGGGCACTCCGTCCGGTCGCTGCAGGAGGCGTCCGGCGCGCGGGTGGCGTTCATCATGCGCTTCGGCACGCCGGTGCTGCCGGACGGCAAGACGATGGTGCAGGACGGCGACGACGTGTGGGTGGCGGCGCGCTCCGGCACGGTCAGCGACGTGACGAGTGTGGCCAACCGCGAACCGGAGGACGAGGCATGAGGGTCGCGATCGCCGGCGCGGGCGCGGTGGGGCGCTCCATCGCCAGCGAGCTGATCGACGGCAGGCACCAGGTGATGCTCATCGAACGGGAGGCCGACCAGTTCGAGCCGCAGACCGTCGAGCAGGCCGACTGGGTGCTGGGCGACGCCTGCGAGGTGTCGATCCTGGAGGAGTCCGGGATCGAACAGTGCGACGTCGTCATCGCCGCCACCGGCGACGACAAGGCGAACCTCGTCGTGTCGCTGCTGGCCAAGACGGAGTTCGCCGTCCGGCGCGTGGTGGCGCGGGTGAACAACCCGGCCAACGAGTGGCTGTTCACCGAGGCCTGGGGCGTCGACGTCGCCGTGTCGACCCCGCGGATGCTCGCGGCGATGGTCGAGGAGGCGGTCAGCGTCGGCGACCTGGTGCGGCTGATGACGTTCCGGCAGAGCAACGCGAACCTCGTCGAGCTGACGCTGCCCGCGGAGACCCCGCTGGCCGGCAAGCCGGTGAGCGAGCTGACGCTGCCGAGGGACGCGGCTTTGGTGACGATCCTGCGGGGCGACCGCGTGATCGTGCCGCAGCCGGAGGACCCCCTGGAGCCGGGCGACGAGCTGTTGTTCGTCGCGACGGCGGACGTAGAGCCGGAGATCCGGACGGCTTTGGGGTACTGAGTTCACGGAGAAGGCCCCGGCAGCTGCTGCCGGGGCCTTCTTCGTGATCGAAACTGTCGGTGCCGGCCGGTAATGTAAAAACCGGGGGTCCCCCCACGCGCGCGGGTTGTGTCGCTTCGCGAGCAGCGCGCCGGCCCCGGAGCGGAACCGTCAGGCTTCGGGGGCCTGGGCGTACTTCTCGCGCAGCCGGGCTTCGACCTCGGCGTCGGTCTCCGGCTTCGGCTCGTCCTCCGCCTGCGCCTTGAGCCGCTTGTCCGACCGGCGCACCGCCCAGACCACCACCAGCAGGCCCAGCGCGTACAGCGGGTACCCCATCGCGATCTTCGCGAAGGCCAGCCAGCCGGTGTAGTCCTCCTGGTAGAGCCACCGCTGGACGACGAACCGGGCCGCGAACACGGCCGCCAGGGCCAGCGTCGCGATGTCGTAGGCGTAGCGGGACGGCTTGTCCTTGCGCCACGCCTGCCCGGTGCCGTTCAGCACGTTCCAGACGACGCCCGCGATCGGCCACCGCACGACCACCGACAGCACGAAGATGCCGCAGTAGACGAGGCTCGCGTAGATCCCGAAGAGGAAGAACCCCTTCGCGGACCCGGTGCGGTAGGCGATGAACGCGGCGATCGCGACGCCGAAGAAACCGGAGATCGCCGGCTGCAGGGGCTCCTTGCGGACCACCCGCAGCACGGTGATGGCCACCGCGCTGCCCACCGACGTCCAGATGGCGGCGGTCAGGCCGAAGAAGGCGTTCGCCAGGACGAAGACGATCACCGGCACCGACGAGTAGATCAGGCCGGACACGCCGCCCATCTGCTCGAGCAGGGTCGGCTGCGGTTCTTCTTCCGCGTCGGTCTTCTTCTCGCTCGGGGCGGGTTCAGTCACGATGGGTGATCAACTCACTGGGCTCTGGAGCTCGTAATAGGGGTTGTACAGCACCTTCTGGCCGTCACGCTCGGCCATCCGGCCGCGCACCTTGATCGTCCGGCCAGGCTCGATGCCCGGGATCCGGCGGCGGCCGAGCCAGATTAGCGTCACGCCCTGTGTCCCGTCGAACAGCTCCGCCTCCAGCGTGGCGGCCTCGTTCGTCGGGCAGAGCTCCACGCTGCGGAGTCTCCCCATCACGGTGACCTCTTCGCCGGAACGGCAGTCGCAGGCCCGCTGGGCGCCCTCGGCGCCGGACCTCATCGACATCTCATCGGCGTCGAGCTCGTCGACGTCGCTGGTCAGCTTGCGTACCAACCGGCTGAAGTAGCCGCCGTCTTTGGCGGACATAGGTGCTCCTGTGCTCCGGGGCCCCGACAAACTGCTTGCGGCCCGTGCGATTCCAGCGTACTGCGGTCCCCGCCAGGGAAACGCCTTTGCGCAAAGATCGCAACGTGACGTCCGCGATCAGAGTTCCCCCGGCGGTGCTGCTGCCCGGCACCGGCTCGGACGAGGTGTTCGTCCGGGCGGTCTTCGCCGGCCCGCTGCGCGCCCTCGGTGTCCCGCTCATCGCCCCACCGCCGCCGCCCGGTGCGGCCCTGGCGGACGGCTACCTGGCGACGCTGGACGCGCTGGCGGACGAACACGGCGAACTGCTCGTAGGCGGCATTTCGTTCGGCGCCCACCTCGCCGCGGAGTGGGCCGTGGCCAATCCGGGCCGTTGCGGGGGCCTGCTGGCCGCGCTCCCGGCCTGGAACGGCCATCCGGGCCAGGCACCCGCATCGCTGGCCGCGACGCTGTCCGCGGATCTGGTGGCCGATTCCGGCGTCGACGCCGCCCTGGCGCAGACGGCGGGCAGCCCGGACTGGCTGCGCGCGGAACTGGACCGGGCGTGGCGCCGCCACGGCGACGGGCTGGCGGCCGGCCTGCGCGTCGCCGCGGGCCGCCCGTCCCCGGCGCTGGCCGAGCTGGCGGGGCTGGCCGTCCCGGCCGGGGTCGGCACGTGCACCGACGACCCGATCCACCCGACGAAAGTCGCGGCGGAGTGGGCTCGCGCGCTCCCCCGCGCTTCGCTCGGCGAGACGACGCTCACGGCGCTGGGCGCGGATCGCGAGTCCCTCGGCCGGGCGACCGTGCTCGCCTTCCTCCGGGCCCGGAGCCGCTGAAGGCCACCTTGAGAGCGCTAGGTGCCCTCAAGGTGGCCTTCAGAGGCTTGAGCGTCAGCCCTGCTGCTGCTGGGCCGCGATGTGCTCGGCGACGGCCTCGGGCAGCGTGATGGTGAGCGGGGTGCGGACCGGCATCGGCGCGTCGCCGCGGTCGACGATCGTGCGCCGCACGATCCCGCGCAGCACCTCCACCGCCGCCGCGGCCTCCGACTGCGGCCCGGCGATGACGCCGCGCAGCATCCAGCGCGGCCGGTCGACGCCGACGAAGCGCAGCGAGACGTCGCCGACGATGGCCGAGATCTCCAGGCCCCACACGCCGCGGCCGATGTTGACCTTGGCGCCGTCGGCCCGCAGCTGCTCGGCGAGCTCGGTGCTCACCTCGCGCCAGAGGCCGCCCGAGCGCGGCGCGGCGTAGGCGCTGACCGTGATCTGGCCCTGCTCGGTGACGACGTGCACGGCGCGCACGCCGCCGGTCTCGGGGTCCATCTCGACCTGGACCTGGGATCCGTCGGGCACCGGCACCTTCACCGAGCCGAGGTCGATCCGCGGGACGCCGTCGTCCTCGAAGTCCGCGACGTCGAACGGGCCGTCGGAGACGTCCGACAGCTCGTCGTCCTCGTCGTACGCGTCGTCCTCGATCGTGTCGTCGGCCTCGGGCGCGCCGTGCCTTCCGCCGGACCCGCCCTCGGTCCGCCGCTTGCGTCCGAAAATCCCCACTACTTCTCCGTTCCTTCCCCAGCCACGGCGCTCGCGGCGAGCGCGTCTGCTCCCAGTGTGGCGTGTCCACCCGTCGAGCCGTAGCCTCCGTCGCCCCGTTCGGTGGCGTCGAGCTCGGCGACCTCGACGAATTCGGCGTGTTCGACCCGTTGCACGACCAGCTGGGCGATGCGGTCGCCGCGCGCGAGCTTCACCGGGTGCACCGGGTCGTGGTTGATCAGGCAGACCTTGATCTCCCCGCGGTAGCCCGCGTCGATCGTGCCCGGTGTGTTCACCACCGAGAGGCCGACCCGGGCGGCCAGGCCCGACCGCGGGTGGACGAACCCCGCGTACCCGGGCGGGAGGGCGATCGCGACGCCGGTGCCGACGACGCCGCGTTCCCCGGGTTTCAGGACGATATCCGAGGTCGTGACGAGATCGGCGCCCGCGTCGCCCGGCCGGGCGTAGGCGGGCAGCGGGACATCCGGGTCGAGCCGGGAGAGGAGTACCTGAACGCTGGACACGGGCGGCGAGATTACTCTCTACCCGTGGGTGAATCTGCGAAGACGGCCGCGAGTGCCGCGGTCCGGCATTCCGAACGGCTGTACGTGCCGTGGTGGGGCTGGCCGCTGCCGGTGCTGGGCGCGGTCCTGCTCGCGGCCGAGGTCGACATGGGCTACCCGGGCATCCGGGCGTGGCTGCCGTACGTGATCGCGCTGCCGGTCGTCGTCGGGCTGATGCTGTCGCTCGGCCGCTCGAAGGTCCGCGTCACCGGCGGTGACGAGCCGGAGCTGTGGGTGGGCGACGCGCACCTGCCGCTGCGCTACGCCGGCCAGGTCGAGATCTTCGACAAGGACGCCAAGCGCAAGGCGCTGGGCCGCGACGGCGACCCCGCCGCCTACGTGCTGCACCGCGGCTGGGTCGGCCCGGTCGTGCGCGTCACGCTCACCGATCCGGCCGACCCGACGCCGTACTGGCTGTTCAGCACCCGGCGCCCCGAGCGCGTCGCCGAGCTGATCAAGGGCGCCTGACCCGAGACATGGGAAGGGGGCCGGCCTGCCGGCCGGCCCCCTTTGTCCCCAGCGCGCTTCGAGCCTGCCCCTTACTGCCCTCGAGGCTCTCCGTCGCGTCTGTTCGTCCCCGTGATCCTGTGCCGAGATCCCGCGCGGTCAGGCGCAGTCGCGGCAGATCAGGCGTCCGCCGCTCTCCTCGGCCAGCCGGCTGCGGTGGTGCACCAGGAAGCACACGGAGCAGGTGAACTCATCCGCCTGCTTCGGCACCACCTTCACGGTCATGTCCTCCCCGGAAAGCCCGGAAAGGTCGGCACCCGGCAGCTCGAAGTTCTCGGCGGTCGCGTCCTCGTCGACGTCGACGACGCCGGACTGGTTCTCGTTCCGCCGGGCCTTGAGCTCCTCCAACGAGTCTTCGGCCAGCTCGTCGGCTTCGCTGCGGCGCGGAGCGTCGTAGTCGGTAGCCATGTGTCCCTCACCCCTGCGATCAGCTTGTGTAGTCGTTTTCCCGGACCCCCGGGTGCGCCCGTGAGTCCGCCGTGCCGCTGGTCAACGTTCCAGGGCCGCTGTTTGTGCCCGACGGCCGAAGTGACCGAGGTCTCTTCTTTATGCGCCTCTTCCTGCGGCCGGAGCCCGCGAAGGGTAGCTCACGCCCGCGACGGTTCTGCAACGAGTCAGACATTGCCCGGCAATCGTCACCCGACAGGGGGAACCCGCAGGTAAGACGCGTTGTCGTCCGTTCGGGTTGCGCGCGGGTGGAGAACTTCACCGGCGACCCGTGTCCGCTTGCCCCGTCCGACCCCGCCGTGGTGCGATCGCCGCACGGGGATCGGTCGCGGGCGGGGTTCGGCGACGACCGGCTCGGCGGGGAATCCGGCGGGGTGACCCGGGACGCCGGGTGCCCGGCGCGGCGCCTAGGCTGATCGGCCACGACGGTGCCGGGTTCGCACGGTCGGTACGGATGTTCGGGAAGGGACGGGCGGGTGGCGTCGGGGAACGGCATCGGGGACCGTGGGACGCGGCCGTATCGCAGGCACAAGCCGCTGCCGGCGCTGATCGTCATCGGAGTGCTCGCGCTCGGCGCGATCGTCGTCTGGATCAACGCGGCCGTCGGCAAGGGCGACGTCGACGAGGCCGTCAAGTGCGACCCGGCCGCGAGCCCGCCGCCGGGGGTCACGTTCAGCACCCTCCCCCACAACGCCCTGGACGACCGCGCGCCGGTGCCGCCGGACAAGGTCGCCGTGAAGGTGCTCAACGCCTCCGGCACCCGCGGCCAGGGCGGCATCACCACCACGTCGCTGAAGGAGCTGGGCTTCACCGGCGTCGGCGAGCCGGCCAACGACCCCGCCTACGAGGGCCGTGAGGCCAAGTGCCGCGGCCAGATCCGCTTCGGCGAGAACGGCGTCACCGCGGCGAGGACGATCAGCCTGGTCGTGCCGTGCGCCGAGCTGGTCCAGGACAACCGCAAGGACGCGAGCGTCGACCTGGTCACGGGCACCCTCTTCGGGGACCTACGGCCCCGCGCGGAGGCCCGCCAGATCCTCACGCAGCTCGCCGACTGGTCCAAGGCCCACCAGGGCGGCGGCTCGAACGAGCAGTCCACGGACGCGAAGGCCCCGGTCATCGACCAGACGCTGCTGGCCTCGGCCCGCGACGTCGCCTGCTGACGGCGCACCACGACCGGCAACCCGCGCGCGTGGGGGCGCCCCCGTTTTCCACGCTACCGGCAGGCACCGACAGTTTCGGCCGCTCGAAGTCTTGAACGACTCATTCAGGACGTCCGGCGCCCCTGAATGAGTCATTCAAGACCGCTCAGACCTCCGCCGCGCCGCAGTCGGCGATGACCTTCCGCAGCGGGCCGGCGATGGACGGCGCAGCGCTGTACGTGGCGTCCGCGCCCAGTTCCGGCGCCGATCCCGGCAGGTGCACCTCCGCGCCCGCCTCCGCCGCGATCAGGGCCCCTGCGGCCCAGTCCCAGCGGTGCAGCCCGTGCTCCACGTACGCGTCGAGCCAGCCCGCCGCCACCGCGCACAGGTCGAGTGACGCCGCGCCGTTGCGCCGGATGTCCCGGACCCGGCCCAGCAGCTCCGCCGCGAAGCGCGACTGCCGCGTCCGCCGCTCCGCCGAGTACGCGAACCCGGTCCCGACGAGCGTCAGCTCCAGCCGCGTAGGCGCCGACACCGCCAGCCGGCGGCCGTCCAGGAACGCGCCCTGCCCGCGCGCGGCCGACCAGACGCGGCCGCTCGCCGGCTCCACCACCGCGCCGGCCACCGACTCGCCGCCGACCTGCGCCGCCACCGACACCGCGAACCACGGCAGCCCGTAGAGGAAGTTGACCGTCCCGTCGATCGGGTCGACGACCCAGGTCACGCCGTCGCCGGCGGTGCCACCGCCCTCTTCGCCCAGCACCGGCTCCCCCGGCCGCAGCGAAGCCAGCCGCGCGCGCACGAGCCGCTCCGACTCGTGGTCCACCGCGGTCACGACGTCGGTGTCCGCGGATTTCGTGCCCACGGCCACCGACCGGCCGCCCGCCATCCCCTCCCAGGCCTCGCGGACCAGCTCGGCGGCATCCGTCGCGACCTGCACCGCGACGCTTTTCAGCAACGACTCGTCAACTCCCACGTCCGACATGTCACCACATCCGGTTAAAGTCTCCGAGGCAGGCTTCTGAATCGTGCGAGAAGGGACCACGTCCGTGGTGGAGGCGACCCGCCGAGGTTTCGGCATCGACATCGGCGGCAGCGGGATCAAGGGCGCCTTGGTCGACCTGGACAAGGGGCAGCTCATCGGCGACCGCATCCGGATCGAGACGCCGAAGCCGTCCACGCCGTCGGCGGTCGCGGACGTCGTCGCCGAGATCGTGACGCAGGCGGGCTGGGACGGCCCGGTCGGCGTGACGCTCCCGGCGGTGGTCAAGAAGGGCGTCGCGCACACCGCGGCGAACATCGACAAGCAGTGGATCGGCACCGACGCCGACGCCCTCTTCGCCAAGCGCCTCGGCCGCGGCGTCGACCAGGTCGCGATGCTCAACGACGCCGACGCGGCGGGCATGGCGGAGATCCGCTTCGGCGACCCCGTCGCGCGCAAGGGCGTCACCGCCCTGCTCACCTTCGGCACCGGCATCGGCAGCGCGGTGTTCCAGGACGGCAAGCTCGTCCCGAACACCGAGTTCGGCCACCTGGAGATCGACGGCCACGACGCGGAGAAGCGCGCGGCCGCTTCGGTGAAGGACAACGAGGGCCTGTCGTACCCCGAATGGTCCAAGCGCGTGCACCGTTATCTGACCGTGCTCGAAAACCTGATCTGGCCCGATCTGTTCATCGTCGGCGGCGGGGTCAGCAAGAAGGCCGAGAAATGGGTGCCGCTGCTCGACATCCGCACGCCGGTGCTGGTCGCGACGCTGCAGAACAACGCGGGGATCGTGGGTGCCGCGGCGGCCGCGAGCGAGGGCATCCAGCACTAGATCCGGAGCCGATCTCCGGCGCCGGAGCGGGCCGGAGGGTGATCGCTTCGCGACGCATGCGCGTACCGTCGTTACAATGGAACACGGCCCACGGCTGCGGAGGCTAAAACCGCAGGCCGAGGCGTGATCCCCCGAATGTGAGGCAGCAGTGGCACCCGTGCCGTTGCTCGTCATGATCGACCGCTGCGAAAGGGCGTAAGTGGCAGCCGCAAGAACCGCAACCCGAGGCGGGACGAAGACCGCGACCGCAGCCGGCGAGCCGGCCGAAGAGGCAGCCACCGGGACGGCGAAGCCTGCGGCCCGCAAGACCACCACCGCGAAGAAGGCTCCGGCCAAGAAGGCTCCGGCGAAGAAGCCCGCGACCAAGGGCGCGAAGACCGAAGACGGCGAGCCGGACGGTCCCGTCGAGATCGACGAAGCCGAACTCGACACGCCCGACCTGTCGGACCTGGAAGAGGTCGAGGTCGACGTCGTCGACGAGACGGTCACCGACGAGCCGGACGCCGCTGAAGAAGACGATGACGACGACGAGTCGGACGAGGAGACCCCGGCGCAGCGCCGCCGTGGTGCCGCGGCCGACAAGGCGGCGGCCGCGAAGAGCTCCGACAACCCGGACTTCGTCTGGGACGAGGAGGAGTCCGAGGCGCTGCGTCAGGCGCGCAAGGACGCCGAGCTCACCGCGTCGGCCGACTCCGTGCGTGCCTACCTCAAGCAGATCGGCAAGGTCGCGCTGCTGAACGCGGAGGAGGAGGTGGAGCTGGCCAAGCGGATCGAGGCCGGGCTCTACGCCGCCGAGCGCGTGCGCACCGCCGAGGAGGAGGGCGAGAAGCTCGTCACCCAGATGCGCCGCGATCTCAAGTGGATCGTGCGTGACGGCGAGCGCGCCAAGAACCACCTGCTGGAGGCGAACCTCCGGCTCGTGGTGTCGCTGGCCAAGCGCTACACCGGCCGCGGCATGGCGTTCCTGGACCTGATCCAGGAGGGCAACCTCGGCCTGATCCGCGCGGTGGAGAAGTTCGACTACACCAAGGGCTACAAGTTCTCGACGTACGCCACGTGGTGGATCCGCCAGGCGATCACCCGCGCGATGGCCGACCAGGCCCGCACCATCCGCATCCCGGTGCACATGGTCGAGGTCATCAACAAGCTCGGCCGCATACAGCGCGAACTGCTCCAGGACCTCGGCCGCGAGCCGACCCCGGAAGAGCTCGCCAAGGAAATGGACATCTCCCCGGAGAAGGTCCTGGAGATCCAGCAGTACGCGCGTGAGCCGATCTCGCTCGACCAGACGATCGGCGACGAGGGCGACTCGCAGCTCGGCGACTTCATCGAGGACTCCGAAGCGGTCGTCGCGGTGGACGCGGTGTCGTTCACGCTGCTGCAGGATCAGCTCCAGTCGGTGCTGCAGACGCTGTCCGAGCGCGAGGCGGGCGTGGTCCGGCTGCGCTTCGGCCTCACGGACGGCCAGCCGCGCACGCTCGACGAGATCGGCCAGGTGTACGGGGTGACCCGGGAGCGCATCCGGCAGATCGAGTCGAAGACGATGTCGAAGCTGCGCCACCCGTCGCGGTCCCAGGTCCTGCGCGACTACCTGGACTGAGTTTCCTTCGGTACCAACGGAAGAACCCCGTCACCTCGGTGGCGGGGTTCTTCCGTTTCGGATCCGGCCGGTCTCAGGGCACAGCCAGGCCGCGCTCCCGCAGCGACTCCTCGACGCGCAGGCGTTCGATCTCGCGGTCCATGCCCTCGGGCAGCTCGGCGAGCCGGTGTGGGACGCCGACCTGGCGGCAGGCCTGCATGAGGAGCTCGTCGTACGCCTGGCGCGTGCCGAAGCGCCGCGCGGCCGGGGTGCCGGACGGGTAGCCGGCCAGCAGGCGGTGCACCCGCCGCAGGTCCGCCGCGACCCGCTCGATCGGCGGACCCACCGGTTGCGGCTTCGCGCGTTTCTCCCGCACCCACCGCAGCACCGCGGGGAACCGCAGCGCGCACCAGAACAACACCGTGGGAGCGATGCAGACCACGGCGAACAGGATCAGGTTCGCGAGGACGCCGCCGGCGCCGGTCATGCACTGATGGTAAGCCCGCGACACGCGCCCGGCCGAGCCTTTTTCCGGGCATCTCGCGTGACTGAGCGGGCATCACGCGTGATTGAGCGCGTGACTCGCGTGACTGAGCGCGTGACTCGCGTGATCAGAGCCGGAACTCGCGAGTTCCGGCCTCAGTCACGCGAGTTACGGCCTTGATCACGCGAGTTCCGGCTTGGATCACGGGAGGTCTGGGGGCGGGGGTTCCTCTTCGGTGAGCCAGAGGACGCCCGCCGGCGGGAGCTGGAGGATCGCCGAGGCCGGCTGGCCGTGCCACGGGTCCTCCGTCGCCTCCACCAGGCCCAGGTTCCCGACGCCCGAACCGCCGTACGCCTCCGCGTCCGTGTTGACCACCTCGCGCCAGCGGCCCGCCGCCGGCAGGCCGACGCGGTAGTCGTGGTGCGGCACGCCCGCGAAGTTCGCCACGCAGGCCAGCCGCGAACCGTCGGCGCCGATGCGCAGGAAGCTCAGCACGTTGCCGCTGGAGTCGTTCGCGTCGATCCAGCGGAAGCCGTCCGGGGACGTGTCCTGGCTGAACAGCGCCGGCGTCGACCGGTACACCGAGTTCAGCGACCGCAGCAGGTCCTGAACCCCGCGGTGCAGCGGCTCGTCCAGCAGGTGCCAGTCCAGCGACCGCTGCTCCGACCACTCCTGCGGCTGGCCGAACTCACCGCCCATGAACAGCAGCTGCTTGCCCGGGTGCGCCCACATGAACGCCAGCAGCGAGCGCAGCCCGGCCGCCTTGTTCCAGGCGTCGCCCGGCATGCGGCCCCACAGGGATCCCTTGCCGTGCACCACTTCGTCGTGCGAGAGCGGCAGCACGAAGTTCTCGCTCCACGCGTACACGAGCGAGAAGGTCATCTCGTTGTGGTGGTACGCGCGGTGGATCGGCTCGTGCGACAGGTACCGGAGCGTGTCGTGCATCCAGCCCATGTTCCACTTGAACCCGAACCCGAGGCCGCCCAGGTGCGTCGGGCGCGTGACGCCCGGCCACGCCGTCGACTCCTCGGCCACCATCACGACACCCGGGTGTCGCTTGTAGACGGTCGCGTTCAGCTCCTGCAGGAACCGCACGGCATCCAGGTTCTCGCGGCCGCCGTACTGGTTCGGCAGCCACTCCCCTTCCTTGCGGGAGTAGTCGAGGTAGAGCATCGAGGCGACGGCGTCGACGCGCAGGCCGTCGAGGTGGAACTCCTCGATCCAGTACAGCGCGTTGGCGACGAGGAAGTTGCGGACCTCGTTGCGGCCGAAGTCGAACACGAGCGTGCCCCAGTCGGGCTGCTCACCGCGGCGCGGGTCCGCGTGCTCGTACAACGCGGTGCCGTCGAACTTCGCCAGCGCCCACGCGTCCCGCGGGAAGTGCGCCGGCACCCAGTCCACGAGCACGCCGATCCCCCGCTGGTGCAGGCGGTCGACGAAGTAGCGGAAGTCGTCCGGGGAGCCGAACCGGGACGTCGGCGCGTAGTACGACGTCACCTGGTAGCCCCACGAGCCGCCGAACGGGTGCTCCGACACCGGCAGCAGCTCCACGTGCGTGAACCCGGTTTCGACCAGGTAGTCACCGAGCTGGTCGGCCAGCTCCCGGTAGTCGAGCCCGGGCCGCCACGAGCCGAGGTGGACCTCGTAGACGCTCATCGGCGCCGCCGCCCACTCGGTCGCTTCGCGCTGGGCGACCCACACGTCGTCGTCCCACAGGTGCGCCGACGTCGTGACGACCGACGCCGTCGCGGGCGGCTGCTCCGTGCCGAACGCCATCGGGTCGGCCTTCTCGTGCCAGTTCCCGTCGGCCCCGAGGATCCGGAACTTGTAGCAGGTGCCGGCCCCGACACCGGGCACGAAGATCTCCCAGACCCCGGACGAGCCGAGCGAGCGCATCGCGTGCCCGCGGCCGTCCCAGCCGTTGAAGTCGCCGATCACGCGGATACCGCGGGCGTTCGGCGCCCAGACCGCGAACGACGTCCCTTCGACGACGCCGCCCGGCGTCTCGTATGAACGGACGTGCGCGCCGAGCGCCTCCCAGAGCCGCTCGTGCCGGCCCTCGCCGATCAGGTGCAGGTCCAGCTCGCCGACCGTGGGCAGCCAGCGGTACGGGTCGTCGGCCGTGACGGAGTGCCCGTCGTAGTCGATCTCCAGCCGGTAGTCGCCGGGGTGCTCGGGCACCGCGACGGCGAACAGGGCGTCGATGACCGGCTCCATCGGGTACCGGTCTTCGCCGCTGACCAGAGCCACGGCCTTCGCGCCGGGCAGCAGCGCCCGGGCCGCGAAGCCCTTGCCCACCGCGTGCACGCCCAGCACCGAGTGCGGGTCGTGGTGCGAGCCGGCCAGCAGCCGGTCGATGTCCGCGGCCGCCGGGGCCGCGGCCGGGAGGCCTTCCGGAACCGCGTTCACGGCGTCATCCCTCTCCGTCGGTGATCCGGGCGATCGAGGCGAGCGGCACGCCCAGCCAGTCGGGCCGGTTCGCGTGCTCGTAGCTCACCTCGTAGACCGCCTTGTCCAGTTCGAAGGCGCGCAGCAGCTCGCCTTGGTCGCGCGGGTCCGCCGCGATCGCGGCGTAGCCCTCGCAGAACGCCGCCCGGTTGCGCTGCGACCACTCCATGGCCCGCTGGGCCAGCGCCGGTTCGTCCGGCTGCCCGACCAGCATCTGCTGGGCCGCGTAGTCGAACGACCTCAGCATGCCCGCCACGTCCCGCAACGGCGACCGCAGCGCGTGGCGCTCCTCCACCGGGGCCGCCGGCTCGCCCTCGAAGTCGATCAGCAGCCAGCCGGTGACCGTCCGCAGCACCTGGCCGAGGTGCAGGTCGCCGTGGATGTACTGCATGGTCACGGAGTCGGCGGGCAGCGTGCGCAGCGTCTCGAACGCGGTCCGCAGCCCCGGGGCGTGCGCGGCCAGCTCCGGCACCCGCCCGGCGACGGCGTCGAGCCGGTCGAGCATCGCCTTCATCGAGCGCTCCAGCTCGTCGGCGTCGACCGGTTCGGTCCCGAGGGCCTCGGCCAGGTCCGCGTGCACCTCGGCCACCGCCCGCCCGAGCCGCTCGGCCTCGCCGGCGAAGTCGCCGCCGACCTCTTCGGCGTGCAGCTCCGGCGCGGCCATCAGGTCGCGGACGCTCGTGGTGGCCATCGCCCAGCCGTCGACCGCGTCCGCGACGAACTGCTGGAGCATGCCGACCGTGGTCGGCTCGCCGTCGAGGTCGCCGGTGATCGAGCCGAGCACCTGCGCGATGTGCTTGCTGCCGACGCCCTGCAGCGCCCGGTGCAGCAGCAGGTCCTTGTTCTTCCCCGGCGTCAGCTTCCGGAACAGCTTGAGGATGTACTGCCCGCCGTAGACCAGGGACGTGTTGCTCTGCTCCGAGGTGATCGGCCGTGCCCGCAGGCCGGTCTCCAGCTCGACGCCGGGCTCGTGCTCGAAGACGAGCGAGCCCACGCGGCCTTCCCGGGCCATCAGGTCCAGCAGCACACCGGTGACGTCGAGGTCGCCGGACGCCTCGTAGGCGTTGAGGTCGCCGACGGCACCGATCCAGCTGGTCGACGAGATCTCCGGCGGGTGCGTCCGCCGGCCCACGAGCAATTGGTAGGGCTCGGACCGATCGCCCTGCTCGACCTCGACGACCACGTGCAGCAGCTGCGGGTCGCCTTCGACCAGCTCGGTCACGCCGAGCGGCCGCACGCCGGTCACCGGCCGGTCCTTGCCGGCGAACCAGCGCTGTTCGGGCAGCCAGCGCACCAGATCGTCGGTCAGGTCGTCGACCAGCTCACGCGGGTCGGACAAGGGACTCACCTCGCTTCGCCTTCGTCTCCCGGGCTCGTCAGCTGGAACCAGTAGAAACCGTGGCCCGGCAGCGTCAGCAGGTACGACAGGTCCCCGATGCTGGGGAACCGCACGCCACCGGTGAGCTCCACCGGCGTGCACCCGCGGTGCGCGGACAGGTCCAGCTCCACCGGCTGCGGGAACCGGGACAGGTTGTTCACGCAGAGCACGACGTCCTCGCCGCCGTCCGGGCGCCGCCACTGGCGCTTGTACGCCAGCACGCTCGGGTTGGACCCGCCGAGGTCGACGAACTCCCCCTCGGCGAACGCGTGGTGCTGCTTGCGCACCTCGATCATCCGCCGGGTCCAGTTGAGCAGCGACGACGCGTTGTTCGACTGCGCCTCGACGTTCAGGCCCTGGTAGCCGTACACCGGGTCCATGATCACCGGCAGGTAGATCCGGCCGGGGTCGCACGAGGAGAACCCGGCGTTGCGGTCCGGGGTCCACTGCATGGGGGTGCGCACCGCGTCGCGGTCTCCGAGCCAGATGTTGTCTCCCATGCCGATCTCGTCACCGTAGTACAGAACGGGCGAGCCCGGCAGGGACAGCAGCATCGCCGTGAAGAGCTCCTGCTGGTTCCGGTCGTTGTCGAGCAGCGGGGCCAGCCTCCGGCGGATGCCGATGTTGGCCTTCATGCGCGGGTCCTTGGCGTACTCCGTGTACATGTAGTCGCGCTCTTCGTCGGTGACCATCTCGAGGGTCAGCTCGTCGTGGTTGCGCAGGAAGATGCCCCACTGGGTACCGCTCGGGATCTCCGGGGTCTGGACGAGGATCTCCGAGATCGGGAACCGCGACTCGCGGCGCACGGCCATGAAGATCCGTGGCATCAGCGGGAAGTGGAACGCCATGTGACACTCGTCGCCGCCGACCGCCGGGTCGCCGAAGTACTCGACGACGTCCGAGGGCCATTGGTTGGCCTCGGCGAGCAGGATCCGCCCCGGGTACTCGTCGTCGACGACCTTGCGGCAGCGCTTGAGGAACTCGTGCGTGCGCGGCAGGTTCTCGCAGTTGGTGCCCTCCTGCTCGAACAGGTACGGCACGGCGTCGAGGCGGAACCCGTCGATGCCCAGGTCGAGCCAGAAGCGCAGGGTGTCGATCATCGCGTTCTGGACGTCGGGGTTCTCGAAGTTCAGGTCGGGCTGGTGGGAGAAGAACCGGTGCCAGTAGAACTGGCCGCGCACCGGGTCGTACGTCCAGTTCGACGTCTCGGTGTCGACGAAGATGATCCGCGCGTCGGCGTAGCGGGAGTCGTCGTCGCTCCACACGTAGTAATCGCCGTACGGGCCGTCCGGATCGCTGCGGGACTGCTGGAACCACGGGTGCGCGTCCGAAGTGTGGTTGAGCACCAGGTCGGTGATCACCCGGATGCCGCGCCGGTGCGCCTCGTTCAACAGGAACACGAAGTCCTCGACGCTGCCGAACTCCGGCAGCACGGCGCGGAAGTCGCTGATGTCGTATCCGCCGTCGCGCAGCGGCGACGCGTAGAACGGCGGCAGCCACAGGCAGTCGATGCCCAGCCAGGCCAGGTAGTCCAGCCGGCCGGCCAGGCCTCTCAGGTCGCCGGTGCCGTCGCCGTTGGAGTCGGCGAACGCGCGCACCAGCACCTCGTAGAACACCGCGCCCTTGAACCACTCCGGGTTGCTCGGCGCCTGCTGCGCCGACCGGAAGTCGCCGGCCTGGGGCTCGACGAGCATGCCGTCGGCGGTCATCGCCTCGCCGGTGTGCGGCACACCCTCGAGCCCGAGTGCCGCGTCGGGGCGGGCTTCCTCCGCCATGTGTTCCACCTCAGTCCCTCGATCCGTTCCCCCGCTAACCGGCGAGCCGCCGCCGGACCGACACCATGTGCGCCACGGCCCGCCAGGGCTCGAGCCGCACGAAGTTCGCCGGGCCCCAGTCCCACGTGTCGCCGGTGACCTCGTCGTGGGCGATCAGCCGCTCGTGCGACTCGAACCCGAGGGCCGCCGTGTCGAGCCACAGCGTGCCTTCCTGCGGCCCGTACGGATCGAGGGTGACGACGGTGACCACGGTGTCGCCGGTCGCCGGGTCCTGTTTGGAGTACGCCAGCAGCGCGTCGTTGTCGACGTGGTGGAAGTGCAGGGTGCGCATCTGCTGCAGCGCCGGGTGCGCGCGGCGGACGGCGTTCAGCTTCGCGATCCACGGCTCCAGCGACCGCCCCTCGGCGAGCGCGCGCTCGAAGTCGCGCGGGCGCAGCTGGTACTTCTCGGAGTCGAGGTACTCCTCGCTGCCCTCGCGGACCGGGACGTGCTCGAACAGCTCGTACCCCGAGTAGACGCCCCACGTCGGCGAGATCGTCGCGGCCAGCGCGGCCCGCAGCGCGAACATGCCGGGCCCGCCGCGCTGCAGCGACTCGTGGAGGATGTCGGGGGTGTTCACGAACAGGTTCGGCCGGCCTTCGTTCCAGTGCTCGCGCAGGTCGATGGCGAAGTCGATCAGCTCCTGCTTGCCGGTCCGCCACGTGAAGTACGTGTAGCTCTGGGTGAAGCCGAGCCGGGCCAGGCCCCACAGCCGCGCCGGGCGGGTGAACGCCTCGGCCAGGAACAGGACGTCCGGGTGGGCGTCCTTCACCGACTGGATCAGCCAGGCCCAGAAGTCCGGCGGCTTGGTGTGCGGGTTGTCGACCCGGAAGATCTTGACCCCGTGGTCGATCCAGACCGTGATGACCCGCAGCATCTCCTCGTAGACGCCCTTGGGGTCGTTGTCGAAGTTGATCGGGTAGATGTCCTGGTACTTCTTCGGCGGGTTCTCCGCGTAGGCGATCGAGCCGTCCGGGCGGGTGGTGAAGAACTCCTGGTTCTTGAGCACCCACGGGTGGTCCGGCGCGGCCTGCAGCGCGAAGTCCAGCGCCACCTCCATGCCCAGCTCTTCCGAGCGGGCGACGAAGGCGTCGAAGTCCTCGAAGGTGCCGAGCTCCGGGTGGATGGCGTCGTGCCCGCCCTCGTCGGACCCGATGGCCCACGGCGAGCCGACGTCGTCGGGCTTGGCGTCGAGGGTGTTGTTGGGGCCCTTGCGGTTCACGCGGCCGATGGGGTGGATCGGCGGCAGGTAGACGACGTCGAAGCCCATCTTCGCGACCCGGTCGAGCGCGGCCGCGGCGGTGGTGAAGGTGCCGTGCACCGGCTTGCCCTCGGCGTCGAGCCCGCCGGTGGAGCGGGGGAACAGCTCGTACCAGGAGCCGAACGCGGCCCGGCGGCGGTCGACCCACAGCTTGTGCGGCTTGCCCTTGGTGATCAGCTCGCGCACCGGGAACTCGTGCATGAGCTGGCGGATCTCGGGCGAGAGCGCGGGCCCGACCCGCTCGGCGAGGCCGCGCCCTTCGTCGCGCAACGCGGCGACCGCGCCGGTCAGCAGCGCTTTCTCCGCCCGGCGGTCCGGGCGGCGCGAGACGCGCTCCAGCAGCCGGGCGCCGTTCTCGAGGTCGTTGGCGAGGTCTTCGGGGCCCTGCCCGGCGGCGACCTTCACCTCGACGTTGTGCTCCCACGTCGCCCAGGGGTCGCCCCACGCGTCGATCCGGTAGGTCCACGTGCCGGTGGTGTCCGGGACGATCACCGCGGCGAACTCGTCGGGGTGATCGGGACCCCGCGGCACCATCCGCGTCTGGCGGGTCAGCCGATCGCCGGGACCGCGCCACGCGACGGTGGCCGCGACGGCGTCGTGACCCTCGCGCCAGACGGTCGCAGTGACCGGGATGTGTTCCCCCACAACGGCTTTGGCCGGATACCGGCCGCAGCTCACGCTGGGGGAGACGTCGTCGATGCCGAGCCGGCCGGTCATGGGCAACGCCCCTCGAAAGTGTGTCGGTTTGTGCGCAGGCGTCGTCAGTCTGCCCGACTCGATCAAGCGCGTTCGAGGCAGGGCTCTCTACCTGTGTACCCACTCGGGTTCGGATGAAACGCTTCCCCCGCAACGAATTTCCGGCAGATGTCCGGCAGGTTAAGCACGCGCCCGCCCCGCCGCCGGACCCTGCCGGGGAATACCCGTACACGAATGGACGACACGCGTACCTGGACAGTCGGCTCGCGTACCTGGACGGTCGGCTCGCGTACCTGGACGGTCGGCTCGCGTACCTGGAGCGTCGGCTCGTGAGCCGACCCTCTGGGTACGCCGTCCGACCCTCTGGGTACGCGAGCCGACTCTCCGGGTACGGGCGTCAGGGGCCGTCGACGTGCTCGGCGGCCAAGCGCGGGGCGCGGAGCAGGAGCAGGGACCGGGACTGCAGCGTCAGCCGGCTCTTGGCCTCCAGCGGGCCCGGGTTGGCCGGGCTGCCGTCCGAAGTGCTCGTGTCGAGCGTCGGCTTGAACGTCTCGCCGTACTCTCGGCCCGGCAGCACCACCTCGGCCGGCTCGTCCCCCGCGTGCAGCCACATCAGCCACGAGTGGTCGGGCACCAGCTCGCCGTCGCGGTTGCGGGCCTGGCTGTTCGAGCCGTCGACCCACATGCCGAGGGTGTGCCGGTCCTCGAACCAGTCGGTCTCGCCGAACTCCTCGCCGTCGGGGCGGAACCAGACCAGGTCCGGTTTGCCGGTCGGCGTCGTCCGGCCTTCGAAGAACTCCGGCTGCCGCAGCGCCGGGCTGTTCGCCCGCAGCCGCACGACCCGGCGGGCGAAGGCCAGCATGGCCTCCGCCTCGGGCTCCTCCGGCGTCCAGTCCAGCCAGGACGTCTCGTCGTCGAGGCAGTACGCGTTGTTGTTGCCGCCCTGGGTCCGCCAGAACTCGTCACCCGCGGTGATCATCGGGGTGCCGGTGGACAGCAGCAGCGTGGCGAACATGTTGCGGACCTGCCGCGCGCGCAGGTCGCGGATCGCCGGGTCGGCCGTGCCGCCCTCGGCGCCGTGGTTCCACGAGCGGTTGTCGTTGCCGCCGTCGCGGTTGTCCTCGCCGTTGGCTTCGTTGTGCTTTTCGTTGTAGGACACCAGGTCCCGCAGCGTGAAGCCGTCGTGGGCGGTGACGAAGTTGATCGACTGCCACGGCCGGCGCAGGTTGTGGTCGTAAAGGTCCGACGAGCCGGACAGCCGGTAGGCGAGGTCCCGCACGCCGGTCGCGCCGCGCCAGAAGTCCCGCACGGTGTCGCGGTAGCGGCCGTTCCACTCCGCCCACTGGGCGCCGAAGCCGCCGACGCGGTAGCCCTCGCCGGTCGCGTCCCACGGCTCCGCGATCAGCTTGCAGCGCGAGAGCACCGGGTCGGTCGTGATCGCGGTGAGCAGGGTCGACGCCGGGTCGAACACGCCGCCGCGGGCCCGGCCGAGCGTGCTGGCCAGGTCGAAGCGGAAGCCGTCGACGCCCAGCTCCTGCGTCCAGTACCGCAGCGAGTCGGTGACCAGCCGGACCACGGTCGGCGAGCCGGCCTCCAGGGTGTTGCCGCAGCCGGTGATGTCGGCCATGTGCCCGCGCTCGGTGTGCAGGTAGTACACCGGCGCGTTCAGCCCGCGGAAGCTCAGCGTCGGCCCGTCCGGGCCGCCCTCGCAGGTGTGGTTGAACACGACGTCGACGATCACCTCGATGCCGGCCGCGTGCAGGGCGGCCACCATCAGCCGGAACTCCTCGACCTCGTGGCCCGGCTCGCTGGCGTAGGCGGCGTGCGGCGCGAAGAAGCCGAGCGGCGAGTACCCCCAGTAGTTGTGCCGCCCGGCCCGGACCAGCGACGGCTCGTCGAGGAACGAGTGCACCGGCAGCAGCTCCACCGACGTGACGCCGAGCCGGGTCAGGTACTCGATGGCCACCGGGTGGGCCAGGCCGAGGTAGGTGCCGCGCAGCGCCTCCGGGATGAACGGGTGCTGCTGCGTGAAGCCCTTGACGTGCAGCTCGTAGATCACCGCCTCCTCGAACGGGACCTCGGGCTTGACCCCGGTGTCCGGCCCGCCCGGCGAGGACACCACCGACAGCGGCACGCTGCCCAGCGAATCCACTGTGGACATCGGGCCGCGCTCGGGGTCGCCGGTGAAGCCCTGCGCCGCGGCCAGGTCGGTCAGGCCGCCGGTGATCTGCCGGGCGTACGGGTCGAGGAGCAGTTTGTGCGGGTTGCAGCGGAGGCCGCGGGCCGGGTCGTACGGGCCGTGGATCCGGTAGCCATACCGCTGCCCCGGCGTCACCCCGGGCACCAGGCCGTGCCAGACGCCGAAGGTGCGTTCGGTCAGCGCGATCCGGCGTTCGGACCCGTCGGCGTCGATCAGGCACAGGTCGACCGCGTCCGCGACGGCGGAGGTGATCGCGAACCGCACCCCGCCGGCCTCCGGGTGGGCGCCGAGGGGAAACGGGCGTCCGGCGCGGACGTGCTGGGTCGAGGGTCGTGTGGCCATTCCTGAATCGTCCCAGATCCGGGTCACATCCCGCTCGGCGTACCGGCCGGTTACCGGGTTTCGACCAGAACGAAACTGTCCGGCGGCAGGACCGCGGCGCCTCCGTCCACGGCGGCTCCGGCCCAGGTGAGCAGGGTTTCCGTGGCGCCGAGCGGGAGCGTGACCTCGCCGGACCCGAAGTTGACGGCCAGCCGGAGCCCGCCGCGGTGCAGCACGAGCCACGAGCCGTCCGGCGCGGCGTCCACCCGCAGGTCGGCGACGCGGGGACCGGCCAGTGCGGAGTGCTCGCGGCGCAGCCGGATGAGCGTCCGGTACAGCTCGAGCATCTCCCGGTGGCCGGGCGTGTCCACTTCGGTCCAGTCGAGCCGCGAACGCTCGGCCGTCGCCGGGTCCATCGGGTCGGGCACGTCGGACTCGCCCCAGCCGTGCCGGGCGAACTCGCGACGGCGGCCCGTACGCACGGCCTCGGCCAGCTCCGGGTCCGGGAAGGAGGCGAAGAACTGCCACGGCGTGCTCGCCGCCCACTCCTCCCCCATGAACACCATCGGCGTGAACGGCGAGCAGAACAGGACGGCCGCGCCGCAGGCCAGCCGGTCGCGCGAGACGGTCGCGGAGAGCCGGTCGCCGGTCGCGCGGTTGCCGATCTGGTCGTGGTTCTGCAGGTAGGCGAGGAAGCGGTGGCCCGGCACGGTCCGGGTGTCGACCGGGCGGCCGTGGGTCCGCTCGCGGAACGACGACCAGGTCCCGGCGTGGAAGAACACCTCGCGCAGCACCCGCTCGACGGCGTCCTGCGCCGCGAAGTCCGTGTAGTAGCCCGACGTCTCGCCGGTGAGCTTGACGTGCAGGGCGTGGTGGAAGTCGTCCGACCACTGGGCGTGCAGGCCGTAGCCGCCGCGCTCGCGGGCCGTGACGAGCTTCGGGTCGTTCAGATCGGACTCGGCGATCAGCGTCAGCGGCCGGTTCAGCGCCGCCGACAGCTCCTCGACCTCGACCGCGAGCTGCTCGAGCAGGTGGACCGCCCGCCGGTCGAGCAGCGCGTGCACGGCGTCCAGGCGCAGCGCGTCGACGTGGAAGTCGCGGAACCAGCTCAACGCGTTGTCGAGCACGTACCGGCGGACCTCGTCCGAGCCGGCGCCGTCGAGGTTGAGCCCGGGGCCCCAGTCGTTCTGCCCGGCGAAGTACGGCCCGAAGCGGTCGAGGTACGCCCCCGACGGCCCGAGGTGGTTGTAGACGACGTCGAGCACGACGGCCAGGCCGCGCGCGTGGGCCGCGTCGACGAACCGCTTGAAGCCGTCGGGGCCGCCGTAGGGCTCGTGGACCGCGCCCCAGAGGACGCCGTCGTAGCCCCAGCCGGTGGTGCCGTCGAAGGAGTTGACCGGCAGCAGCTCGACGTGGGTGATGCCGAGCTCGACGAGGTGGTCGAGCCGGTCGATGGCCGCGTCGAAGGTGCCGCCCTCGGCAAAGGTCCCGATGTGCAGTTCGTAGAGGACCGCGCCGGGCAGCTGACGGCCGTGCCACGCGTCGTCCGTCCACTCGAACTCGCCGTGGTCGTAGACGCGCGACTCCTGGTGGACGCCGTGGGGCTGCCACCGCGACCGCGGATCGGGCAGGCGGTCGTCCGAGTCGTCGAGGAGGAAGGCGTAGTTGACGCCGTCGGCTTCGGCGTGCCACCAGCCGCCGTCGCCGGCGGTCATCTCGTGCACCCCGGCGTCGACGCTCACCCGGACCCGGCGGGCCGCGGGGGCCCACACGCTGAACTTCATGCGTCTCCTCGCACCAGCAACGCCACGGGGTACCGCTCGAACAGGGTGGCCACGTCGCCGGCGGCGTCGCGGCCGGTCAGGACGTCGGTCCAGACGCCCGCCGGCAGCGGCAGCACGGTGTCGCGCCAGCCGCCGGCGGCCTCGAGCCCGACCGGCAGCCGGGTCACCGCCACGGCGAGGCCGGCGCTGCGCGTGTACGCCAGGACGTGCTCGGCGGCCGCGCCCTCGGCCCGCAGCGGCCGGTAGCCGCGGAACAGCGCCGGGTGTTCCCGGCGCAGCCGCAGCGCCTTGTGCACGACGAGCAGCTTCGCCGCGCCCGACGCGTCGATCTCCGGCAGCTCGCCGTCGATGACCCGGGCCAGGATTTCGCGCCGGACCGCGTAGTCGACCGGACGGCGGTTGTCCGGGTCGACCAGCGAGAAGTCCCACAGCTCGGTGCCCTGGTAGACGTCCGGGACGCCGGGCGCGGTCAGCTGCACCAGCTTCTGGCCGAGGGAGTTGACGTAGCCGGGCCGCTCGATGCGTGAGACGAACGCCTCGACGTCCGACGCCAGCTCGGCGTCGCCCATGACGTCTTCGGGCCAGGCCGCGACGTCGGCCTCGAACGCCTCGTCGTGGCTGGTCCAGCTGGTCCGGAGCTTGGCCTCCTTGGCCGCCTTGTCGAGGTAGTCCCGCAGGCGGGCGGGCTCGATCGGCCAGGTCGCGACCAGGGTCTGCCAGGCCAGGAGGTTCAGCGACGGCTCGTCGATCCCGCGCCGCGCGGTCCACCGGCGGACGGCCTCGGCGAACTCGCCGGGCACCTCGGAAAGGACCGCCATCCGCGCGCGGGTGTCCTCCGAGCGCTTGGTGTCGTGCGTGGTCAGCGTCGTCATCGCGGCCGGGTGGCCGGCTTCGCGCTCGGCCGCCAGGCGGTGGAACTCCTCGACGCCGAGGCCGAACCGGTCGGGGTTGCCGCCGACCTCGTTGAGCGCGGCGAAGCGGGTGTAGCGGTAGAACGTCGTGTCCTCGGTGCCCTTGGCCACGACCATGCCGGACGTCTGCTGGATCCGGGTGGCCAGCTCGCCGCCGGGGTTCTTCCGCACGTACGCGTCGAGGACGAGCAGCGCGTCGGCGAGGTCGGGCCGGGCCTGCCGGGCCCCGTCGATCGCGGCCGTCCAGTGCGCCGCGCCTTCCGGGAGGTAGGAGCGGTAGACGGGGAAGGCGATCATCGTCTCGGCCACTGCCTGCCGGGCTTGCTCCGGATCGACGCCGGGCAGCAGCGCCGCGATCCGCCGGACCTCGGCGACCAGGATGTGGTCGGTCACCAGGCGCCGAGCCTCGGCCTCGACGCGGTGGTAACCGGTCTTCACGCCCAGTTCCGTGGCCAACGCGGTGTAGTCGGGCTCGGCGGCCGGGTCGACGAAGACGCCGGCGATCTCACGCAGGGCGTCGTAGCCGGTGGTGCCGTCGACCGGCCAGCTCTGCGGCAGCGGCTCGCCCGGGTGCAGGATCTTCTCCGCGACGATCCACGCGTCCGGCGCGTTCTCGCGCAGCCGCCGGAAGTACCCGCCCGGGTCGGCGAGGCCGTCCGGGTGGTCGACGCGCAGGCCGGTGACGTCGCCGTCGGCGACCCAGCGCAGGACCTCCCCGTGCGTCTCGGCGAACACCGTCGGGTCCTCGACGCGGACCGCGGCGAGGTTCGTGATGTCGAAGAACCGGCGGTAGGTGAGCTCCGCGTTGCCGCGCTGCCAGCCGATCAGCCGGTAGTGCTGACGCTCGTGGACCTCTTGCGGCGTCCCGCCTTCCGTGCCGGGGGCGAGCGGGAAGCGGTGGTCGTAGTAGGCGAGTTCGCCGCCGTCGACGGTCAGCTCGGCGACCGCGTCGTCGTCGCCGAGCACCGGCAGCAGGAGCGGACCGCGGTCCCAGTCGATGTCGAAGTAGGACGCGTACTCGGACTCGCGGCCGTGGGTGAGCACGTCCCACCACCACCGGTTGACCTTCGGCACCTCGACCGACATGTGGTTCGGCACGATGTCGACGACCAGGCCGAGCCCGAGCTCCTTCAGCAGCGTGCTGAGCTCCTGCCGGGCCGATTCGCCACCCAGCGCCGGCCGCGCGCGCGTCGCGTCGACGACGTCGTAGCCGTGGGTCGAGCCGGGCGCCGCGTCCAGCACCGGCGACGCGTAGAGCGCGCCGATGCCCAGGTCGCGCAGGTAGCCGGCGATACCGGCGGCGTCGCTGAAGGGGAACTCCGGGCGCAGCTGCACCCGGTAGGTCGACTCCGGCACCGTCATGCGGGCTCCGTCCGCTGCAGCACGATCAGGGACCGGGCGGGCAGGGTGAACTGGCCGCCGCCTTCGATGGGTTTCGCGTCGAGGGGCTCCACCTCGCCCGCCGCGGTGTCCACCACGACGGTCCAGGCCTGGCCGTAGCCGTTGCCCGGGAGCTTGGCGTCGATGTCCTCGAAGTGCGCGTTGAACGCGAGCAGGAACGAGTCGTCCTCGACGTGCATCCCGCGCGGGTCGAGGTCCGGGATCGCCTGGCCGTTGAGGAAGACGACAACCGCCTTGCCGAAGCCGTCGTCCCAGTTCTGCTCGGTCATCTCCTCGCCGGCCGGGGTGAACCAGGCGATGTCGCCGAGCTTGTCGCCCTTGCCGACCGGGCCGCCCTGGAAGAAGCGGCGGCGGCGGAACACCGGGTGCCGGTGGCGGAACGCGCTCAGGCCGCCGGTGAACCGGACCAGGTCGGCGTGCTCGGTGGCCAGCTCCCAGTCCATCCAGGACAGCTCGGAGTCCTGGCAGTAGACGTTGTTGTTGCCCTGCTGGGTGCGGCCGAACTCGTCGCCGTGCAGGATCATCGGCACGCCCTGGGAGAGCATCACCGTGGCCAGCATGTTGCGCTGCTGGCGGACGCGCAGCTCGTTCACCTCGGGGTCGTCGGTCTCGCCCTCGACCCCGCAGTTCCACGACCGGTTGTCGTCGGCGCCGTCACGGCCGTCTTCGCCGTTCGCCTCGTTGTGCTTTTCGTTGTAGGACACCAGGTCCCGCAGCGTGAAGCCGTCGTGGGCGGTGACGAAGTTGATCGACGCGAACGGGCGGCGGCCGTCGTCCTGGTAGAGGTCCGAGGAGCCGGTGATCCGCGACGCGAACTCGCCGAGCGTCGAGGGTTCGCCGCGCCAGAAGTCGCGGACGGTGTCGCGGTACTGCCCGTTCCACTCCGTCCACAGCGGCGGGAAGTTGCCGACCTGGTAGCCACCGGGGCCGACGTCCCACGGTTCGGCGATCAGCTTCACCTGGCTCACGATCGGGTCCTGCTGCACGAGGTCGAAGAACGTGGACAGCCGGTCGACGTCGTAGAACTCGCGCGCCAGCGCCGAGGCGAGGTCGAAGCGGAAGCCGTCGACGTGCATCTCCGTCACCCAGTACCGCAGTGAGTCCATGATCAGCTGCAGGGTGTGCGGGTTGCGCACGTTCAGCGAGTTGCCGGTGCCGGTGTAGTCCATGTAGTACTCGGGCTCCCCCTCCACCAGCCGGTAGTAGGCCTCGTTGTCGATGCCCCGCATCGACAGCGTCGGCCCGAGGTGGTTGCCCTCCGCGGTGTGGTTGTAAACCACGTCGAGGATCACTTCGATGCCGGCCTCGTGGAAGGCCTTCACCATGCCCTTGAACTCCTGGACCTGGCCGCCCTCGCCGGGCATCGCGGCGTAGGCGTCGTGCGGGGCGAAGTACCCGATCGTGTTGTAGCCCCAGTAGTTCGTGAGCCCCTTCTCCTCCAGGCCGTGGTCGGAGACGAACTGGTGCACCGGCAGCAGCTCCACCGCCGTCACGCCGAGTTTCTGCAGGTGCTCGACGACGGCGGGGTGCGCCATCCCGGCGTACGTGCCCCGCAGCGCCTCGGGCACGAACGGGTGGTTCACCGTCATGCCCTTGACGTGGGCTTCGTAGATCACCGTCTCGTTGTACGGCCGCTTCGGCTGGCGGTCGTTGCCCCAGTCGAAGAACGGGCTCGCCACCAGCGAGTACGGCACCCGGCCGGCGGAGTCGTCGTCGTTGCGCTCCTCCGGGTTGTCGAACTTGTACCCGAACAGCGACTCGTCCCATTTCACGCCGTGCGAGACGGCCTTCGCGTACGGGTCGATGAGCAGCTTGTTCGGGTTGCAGCGCAGCCCGCGGGCCGGGTCGTACGGGCCGTGGACGCGGAAGCCGTACCGCTGTCCGGGGCCGACGTTGAGCAGGTAACCGTGGTGGACGAAGCCGTCCACCTCTTCGAGCGCGTACCGCGTCTCGTTGCCCTCGGCGTCGAACAGGCACAGTTCGACGCGCTCGGCCACCTCGGAGAACAGGGCGAAGTTCGTCCCGACTCCGTCGTAGGTGGCGCCGAGCGGGTAGGGCGTTCCGGGCCAGGGCCGCACTGGGTTCTCCTCGAGCTTTCGCAGGTTGTGCCGGGTGTCCGTGCTGACGGACGGGAATCGCGTGCCGTGGGGTACCCGTTACCCGGGCAGGGGACGCGCCGCCGCCAGCGGCGCGACCGCGGCGCGCACCCCCTCGGCGGTGAAGAAGCCGTCGACACTGACGGGGAGGGGGATCCGCCAGTTAGGGTACTGGTCGACCGTCCCGGGCAGATTCGGCTGCCGTACCTGGCCCGCGACGTCGGCCGGGGAGGTCAGCACCAGCCGCGACGCGGCCTTCGCGAGCAGCGTGTGCAGCGCGACGACCATGTCGTCGGCCGGAATCCCTTCGCGCGCAAGGAGTTCTCGCAGCGCTTGGCGTTCCGCGGCGGCCGCTTCTTCTTCGGCTTCGACGCCCCGGTCCAGCAGCCCCAGCTCGGCCCGGATCCGGACGTGCTCGCCCTCGAGCCAGCCGGAGACCGTCGGCAGGTCGTGCGTGGAGATACTGGCCATGGCCTCCGGATCCCACCCGTCCGGGCGGGTGAACGGCTTGCCCGGCGCGTCCCAGTCGCGTTCGAACCACAGGACGGCCGAGCTGAGCATGCCGCGCTCGTGCATGGTCTCGGTGACGGTCTCCTCGACGGTGCCGAGGTCCTCCCCCACCACGACCGCGCCGGCCCGGTGCGCCTCGAGCGCGAGCACGCCGACCATGGCCTCGGCGTCGTAGTGGACGTAGGTGCCGCGGTGCGCGGGCTCGCCCGGCGGGATCCACCACAGCCGCCAGAGCCCGGCGATGTGGTCGACGCGGATGCCGTCGGCGTAGCGCAGGACGCCACGGATGACGTCCCGGAACGGCGCGTACCCGGCTTCGGCGAGCTTGTCCGGCCGCCACGGCGGCAGGTTCCAGTCCTGTCCCTGCTGGTTGAAGGCGTCCGGCGGCGCACCGACGCGGACGTCGGCGGCGAAGACGTCCCGCACCGCCCAGGTGTCGGCCCCGCCGGGGTGCACGCCGACGGGCAGGTCGTGCACGATCCCGACGGTCATCCCGGCGTCGCGCGCGGCTTCGCGGGCCGTTTCCAGCTGCGTCCGGCAGAGGTGCTGCAGCCAGGCGTGGAAGCCGACGCGCTCCTTCAGCTCCCCGCGGGCCTTCTCGACCTCGGGCCCGGCCGGGTCTCGCAGGGGCTCCGGCCACTCCCGCCAGTCGGCGCCGTGCTGTTCGGCGAGGGCGCAGAAGAGGGCGAAGTCTTCGAGGTCGGCGTCCCTCGGCAGGTCTTCTACGCGGTGCGGCCACAGCAGCTCGAGGGCGGCGCGCTTCGCCGTCCAGACCTTGTCGTAGTCGATGAGCTCGCCGTCGCGGTCCGGGACCAGCGACTCGACCGCCTCCCGTGTCGCCGCGTCGGCCCGCGCGAACGTCTCGGTGGCGGTGACGCGCAGGTAGATCGGGTTGGCGAACCGGCGGCTCGCGGGCGAGTACGGCGACCGTTCGACGGGGTGGGCGGGGCTGAAGGCCTGCACGGGGTTGACCAGCAGCACGCCGGCGTCCAGTTCCGAGGCCGAGCGGGCGGCGAAGGCCGCGAGGTCGGCGTAGTCGCCGATGCCCCAGGAGCCGGCCGAGTGCAGGGCGTAGAGCTGCAGCATCCAGCCCCAGGCGGGCGGGACGTCCGGCAGCTTCGCGGGCACGACGGCGAGCACGACGTCCTGGCCGGCGGTGACGACCCGGTGCCAGCCGAGCGGCAGGTCGGCGGGGAGCTCGCCGTGCACGGCCCGCCGGCTCCCGTCTTCGAGGACGACCTCGGCGTCTCCCGGCAGCGGCCGGCCGGTGCCCTCCTTCAGCACGATCGTCGGCGGCAACCGGTCGGGAGCCGGTTCGGCCAGCGCTTCGGCGATGGCGTCGTCACTGGTGGCGTCGACGCCGAACTGCCCCAACACGGCGACGACGACGTCGTCTTCGACTTCGACCCACTCCTGGTCGGCGTTCTCGTACCGGGTGGCGACGCCGTGGCGGTCGGCGAGCTGGTGCAGGGCGCTGCGGGCGGGGATCTCGTCGGGCACGGGACCAGCATTCCGGTGCCGGGCCGTTCCCGCCATCTGCGCGGGGCGACGTCACTCAGGAGCCGGGCGGCACCTACGGCGTGGCGGACCGGACCCGGACCCGGACCGCGCGAGATCGCCTCACTCCGGACTCTTCCGCGCCCGTCCCGCGAACAGCAGCGCCGCGCCGGCCGACAGCATCACCACGCTCGCCACGACGTGCAGCGACGGCGGCAGCAGGTGCAGCTGGACGAACCAGCTCGGCGAGTGCGCGCAGAGCAGGCGGTTGAGCAGCCCGCCGCCGCCTTGCACGACCAGGAGGATCCCGAGCAGCTCGGTCATCGCCGCACCTCGCGGGCCGGCTCGCGCTTGCCGAAGAGCCCTTCCCAGACCGGCCCGGTCGCCAGCCAGATCGCCGCCAGCACCCCCAGCCGCGGGAACCAGCCCCACAGCGGCGCGACCTGCTCCGGCGTGCCGATCGCGTGGATCGCCACCAGCAGCGCCAGCGCGGCCAGCCCGCAGGCCAGCACGCACTTGCCGAACTCGCGCCACTCGTGGCGCAGCTTCTCCCGCCCGTACCGCTTGGGCGGCGGGGGCGGCCCGCCGGCGAACCGGTGCGCGAACCGCGCGTCGGCCCAGCGGACCATGCTCGGCCCGAACACGACGCTGAAGCCCAGGTAGACGGCGGCGAGACCGTGGGTGAAGTTCGCCTTCGCCCCACCGGCCAGGTCGATCACCGTCGCCACCAGCACCACGACGTCGACCACCGGCACCATGGCGAGCAGCACCGCCGACGCCCGCCGGGCGTGCAGCGCGTAGCGCACCGCCAGCCCGGCCACGATGAACACCCAAAACCCGATTTCCCCGGCCGCGATCACGGCGGCCATCGGATTCTCCGCGAGGAACTTCCCGATCTCGTTCACATTCCGACCTTCGCCCGGGCGGGCGCCCGGGCGCGTCGTCAATGAGCACGACGCCGCGTCATCACTTCGTAGGACGCGGACCCGCCACGCGACGTGATCAGATGATCGCGTGCACCTCCCACGCCTGCGCTCGCTCCCGGTGTGGCAGCAGGACGGCTTGATCGCGCTGACCACCTGGCTGGTCGGCTTCCTGGTCTACGCGGCCGGGATCCACCGGCTGCTGGCGGGGTTCGACCACGCGCCGTTGTGGGTGCGGCTGCTGGAGCTGACGGCGTTGTCCGGCCTCGAGCTCCTTCGCCGGTGGGTGCCCGGCGCGCTCCTGCTGGCGACGGCCGTGCTGGCGGTGGACATCGCGCTGAGCCCGTCGCTGCCGGTGATGATCGTCTTCACCGACTTCCTCTACGCCGCGACTTTGTACGGTTCGCGGCGGACGAGCCGGGTGATGATCGGCGTCGCCGCCGCGGCGGTGGTCGTCGTGCTGGCCGCGGTGCTGGTGGTGGCGGAGCAGTGGCGCACGGCGGTGCTGGCCGGGCTGGGTGTCCTGCCCTTCGTGCTGACACCGGTGTGGTGGGCGGCGAACGTCCGGCAGCAGCGCGACATCGCCGAGACGGAACGGGCGAACGCCGGGCAGCTGGCGAAGATCGCGGAGCTGGACAGGCGGGCGGCGGTGGCCGCCGAACGCGGGCGGCTGGCCCGCGACCTGCACGACGTGATCGCCGGGCACCTGTCGGCGATCGCGATCCAGTCGGAGGCGGCGCTGTCGCTGCCGGACCCGAAGCTGGCGAAGACGGTGCTGGAGTCGGTGCGGGAGAACAGCGTCAGCGCGCTGGACGAGATGCGCGCGATGATCGGCCTGCTCAAGGCCGAGGGCGGCGACGCGGAGACGACCGCGCCGGCGCGGCTGGCGGACCTGTCCAAGCTGGTGGAGTCGGCGCGGGCGAGCGGGCTGGAGGTGCGCGTCGGGTCCACAGTGGACGAAGTGCCGCTGCCGACGGCGGTCGACCTGACCGCGTACCGGATCGCGCAGGAAGCACTGACCAACGCGGTGAAGCACGCGCCGGGCGGGCGGGTGGACGTCGACCTCCGCTACGTCGACGGCGTTCTGGCGGTCGAGGTCCGCAACGACGTCCACCACCGCCACGCGCCCCCGGCCGACGGCTCCGGCACGGGTCTGCTGAACATGCGCGAACGCGCGGACGCGGTCGGCGGCACGCTGACCGCGGGCCCGGCCGGGGGTGGCTGGCTGGTCCGCGCGGAGCTGCCGGTGGGAGGCACGACGTGAGGGAGACGACACCGTCTCCGGCGAGGAGGACCCCGTGACCGTCAAAGTCCTGGTCGCCGACGACCACAGCGCCATCCGGTCCGGCCTGATCATGATCCTCGACAACGCCGAGGGCATCCAGGTCGTCGGCGAGGCCGCCGACGGCGCCGCCGCCGTGCGCCAGGCCCGCGCGCTGCGGCCGGACGTCACGCTGATGGACGTCCGGATGCCGGGCACCGACGGCATCGCCGCCACCCGCGAACTGGTCGCCGAAGGGCTCACCGAAGTGCTGGTGCTGACGACGTTCGACCTCGACGAGTACGTGCACGCCGCGCTGCGGGCCGGTGCCGCCGGGTTCCTGCTCAAGTCCGTCGCGGCGCCCCGGCTGATCGAAGCGGTGAAGCTGGTCGCGGCCGGCGAAGGGGTGCTCGCCCCGCAGGTCACGCGCCGCCTGATCACCGCGTTCGCCGCGAGCACCCGCGACCCGGCGCCCGCCCCGCACGGCCTCGGCGATCTGACCGAGCGCGAGCGCGAAGTCCTCGGCTGTCTCGGCGCGGGCCTGTCCAACGCCCAGATCGGCTCCCGCTTGCACATCGGCGAGACCACGGTGAAGACGCACGTCTCCCGCGTGCTGACCAAACTGGATCTGCGCTCCCGCGTCCAGGCGGCGATCCTCGCCCAGGAGACCGGGCTGGCCGGGGAAACCTGACCCGGGCCGTTCTGCGAAAACGTCCGTGACCTTCTAACTTCTCCTCATGGGTGTGCGGAGAACGTTGAACGTGGACGACGTCCTGAAGCGCCAGGACTCGGGGGAGCTCAAACGGCGGCTGCGCGGGCGCGACCTGGTCGGGTTCGGCGTCGGGATCATCATCGGCACCGGCATCTTCACCCTGGCGGGCGTCGAGGCGAAGACGCACGCCGGGCCCGCGGTGACGCTGTCGTTCGTGCTCGGCGCGGTCGTCGCGGGGCTCGCGGCGCTCTGCTACGCCGAGCTCGCCTCCAGCGTCCCGACGGCCGGAAGTGCTTACACGTACGCTTTCGCCACCCTCGGCGAGGTGTTCGCCTGGATCATCGGCTGGGACCTGCTCCTGGAGTTCGCGCTCGGCGCCGCCGTGGTGTCGCGCGGCTGGTCCGGCTACCTCGCCAACCTGCTCGGGCTGTCGCCGGAGTGGTTCGGCGAGGACGCGAAGGTGAACGTCGGGGCGGTGCTGATCATCGCGGTGCTGACCGTCGTCGCCGTGCTGGGCATCAAGGAGTCGGCCTGGCTGACCAACCTGCTCGTCTGCGTGAAGGTCGCCGTCTGCGTGCTCGTGCTGGCGGTCGGCCTGTTCTTCGTCAAGGGCGCGAACCTGACGCCGTTCATCCCGCCGGCCCAGGCGCCTGCAGCCGGGACGACGGTGCTGGAGCAGCCGATCGTCCAGGCCGCGCTCGGCCTGGAGCAGTCGGTCTACGGCATCGCCGGGATGATCACCGCCGCCGCGGTCGTCTTCTTCGCCTACACCGGTTTCGAAGCGCTCGCGAACCTCGGCGAGGAGACGCTGAACCCGCGCAAGGACCTCCGGGTCGGCATCCTCGGCGCGCTCGGCGTGTGCGCACTCCTCTACATCGGCGTGTCGATCGTGCTGACCGGCATGATCCCGTTCACCGACATCGACACGGGCGCGCCGCTGGCCGACGCGTTCGACCGGGTCGGCCAGCACTGGGTGGGCGCGCTGATCTCGCTCGGCGCGGTGACCGGGCTGACGTCGGTGATGATGGTCGAGCTCGTCACGATCGGGCGGATCGGCTTCGCCATGGGCCGCGACGGCCTGCTGCCGAAGGCGCTCGGCCGCACCCACCCGAAGTGGGGCACGCCGCACCGGATGACCATCGGCGGCGCCGCGCTGATCGCCGTGCTGGCCGCGTTCATCCCGATCTCCGAGCTGGCCGACATGGTGAGCATCGGCGCGCTGTCGGCGATGATCATCGTGGCCGTCGCGGTGCCGGTACTGCGCCGCCGCCGTCCCGACCTGGATCGGCCGTTCTCCGTGCCGTTCTCGCCGGTGGTCCCGATCCTGGCGGCGCTGGCGTGCCTGTACCTGATGCTCAACCTCAACGTGCTCACCTGGATCCGGTTCGCCGTGTGGCTGGCGATCGGCCTGGTCATCTACTTCGCCTACGGCCGCCGCCATTCGCGGTTCGCGCCCGGGAACGCCGAGGTCAGTCCCAAAACGACGGGGTGAGGCCGGCGACGCGGGCCGCCTCGCGCGTCACGGCGACCTGGTCGGTGTCGACGACCACCAGCACGCCGAGCCCGGCCAGCGCCGCGGCCACCCACTCGACGGGCTGGTCGTGGATGCCGTTGTCCCCGAACGACGCGTAAGTGTCCACAACGGACAGCAGGGTGCCTTCCGCGCCGATGCGGACGCCCGCCACGAGCACGAAGTGGCCGCCCCGCGGACGCCAGCGGGACGTCCACAGTGGCGGGACGCCGGTGTCGAGGTAGTCGAGCAGCGCGCGTTCCGGCGTGTCGTGGGCACCGAGCTCGGCACCGTCGATCCGGGCGATCACCGCGACGCGCGGCACGTCCCACAGGCCGACCAGCAGGTCGAAGAGCGTCTCGCCGGTCCACTCCCCCGTCACCGGCACCGCGGCGAGGGCCCCGCCCGACAACGCGCCGACGGCCGTCGCCAGCCCGGAAACCCGCGTCCCCGCGGCGGCCGGGTCGTCGACGAGCGGCACGGCCAACCGGAACTCCGGCCGGCCCGCCTCCCCTGGCGGGCGCACGACGGGGCCGCGAACGGTCCCCGCGGCCACCGCGACGACGTCCTGATCGAGCACGTCGAGCCCGGCCGCGCGCAGCGCCGCGAGCCCGCAGAACGCGGCGGCCAGGCCGTCCTTCTGGGGCAGCTCCGCCTGGGCGACTGAGGCCAGCCGGGCCCCGCCCGGCAGCCACCGCACCCCGGACAGGTCGAGCTGCCCGCCGTCGATCCCCGAAGACATCGGTCCTCTCAGCGGCTTCCCGGATTCGTCACGGTCATCTTCCCAGCCTCACCGCCGCGACCGGTGGGCGCGTTCGCCTGCCCCCGCCGGGTCGGACGCCCGGCGCGACCGGTGGGCCGTGCGTTCGCCGGGTCACGGCGGAGTCGTGCGCCACCGCGTCGGTCATGGTCGCCCGCCTCCCGCTGCCCCGGCTGAGTATCCCCGTCGGGGACGACGGAGGCCATCACGATCCGGCCGCCGGCACGCCCCCGCCCTTCCCTGGGGGGCGGCCCCGCTCCAGCGTATCGGCGAGGCCCGACGAAAAGCCCGGGAAGGCGGCCAGGGGGCCGTTTGGACGGCGGGTCGTGACGCCATGAATGAGTCATTCACGGCGTCGGACGAGGTGAATGACTCATTCACTGCATCGGCGCGGCCGCAGACCGAGCCGAGCGAGCCCCAGCCGAAGCATCCGAGGCCGACCAGCCGAACCGAGCCACGCCCACCCCAGCTCGACCACACCCGGCCCCGGCTCACCCGTCACCCCGGCGGCTCCGGCGCCGGGCGTCCCGGCTCGTCGCGGCTTCGCAGCGCCACCCCGGCCACCACCGCCAGCGTCCCCAGGGCCTCCGGCCACGAAGGCACCTGGGCCAGCAGCACGAACCCCATCACCCCCGCCGTGACCGGCAGCAGCGCCAGCAGCACCGCGAAGCGCGCCTGCCCCAGCCGGCGCAGCACCACCTGGTCGAGCGCGTACGGCACCACCGTCGACAGCACCCCCACGCCGATCCCCAGCAGCAGCATCCGTGGTGAAGACCACACCTCGCCCGTCCCGAAGGCCAGCGGGGACAGCACCACCGTCGCCGCCGCGAAGCCGATCGCCAGGCTGTCGATGCCCGATCCCTCGGCCGAGGCCACCCGCTTGCCCAGGACGATGTAGCCCGCCCAGGCCGCCGCCGCGCCCAAGGCGAACACGACGCCCAGAACGGACCCCGACAGCTGGACGTCCGCGATCGCCACCACCCCGCACGCCACCAGGACCACCGCCAGCACGTCCCGCAGCGACCGGGAGCCGACCGCGGCCACCAGGACCGGGCCGAGGAACTCCATCGCCACCACCGTCCCCAGCGGGAGCCGGGCGATCGCCTCGTAGAAGAGCACGTTCATGCCCGCCGTCACGATGCCGAACGCGATCGCCAGGGCCAGCCGGCGGCCGCGCCAGGCCGCCCTCCCCGGGCGGCGCCAGGCCAGGAGGACCACCGCCGCGCCGAGGCAGCGCAGCCACGCCACCCCGGCGGGGGTCGCGTGGCCGAAAAGCCCGACCGCGATGGCCGCGCCGGCGTACATGGAAATTCCGCTGAGAACGAACAACAGCGGGGCGGGTACCGCGGAAAGCCTCCTCGGCGAAGTCAGCGTGCTCACGACCCCATGGTGCCTGACCACGGAAAATGTGACTCTCCGGGTATTCGTCTCCTGCATTGCGGGATGCGGTTACGGCATCCGGGGTAAATCGGCGTGACTCAGGTCCCACCGGCGCGGGAACACTTGCGAGCCGCGAAACGTCTGGAAGAGTGGAAGCACGAACACCGCGGAGCCGAGGGCGATCGCCGCCAGCGGCATCAGTCCCGAAGTGGGCGTAGCTGGATCGATGGCACCGGGCGACCGGTGCCGGGACGGAGGGAGACCCCCATGACAACGCCGACGCTCACCCGCCCCGAACTGACCGCCGCCGACCGCTGTGACCGGTGCGGAGCAGCAGCTCAGGTACGAGCCATCCTCAAGGGTGGCGAACTGCTCTTCTGCGGGCACCACGCCCGCGAGCACGAGGCCAAGCTCAAGGAACTGTCCGCCGACATCCAGCGGTAACCACCCCGAAACGCCGAAGGCGGCCGGTGCGCACAGGCACCGGCCGCCTTCGCATTTCTGAAACCTGCTCAGTCTGCAACTTGCAAAGTGCGTGGCGAATATCACGGTAAGGCCGCGAAAGACGCCTATTCCGGACACGAAACCGGACAGGAAATCAGACAGAATCCAGCACGACTTCGAACGCGACTTCCGCGGCGCCCAGTAGCTTCACGTCGGCTCCCAGCGCCGAGCTGATGATCCGCGTGCCGCCGACCGCCCGGCTCACCAGGCTGCGCCGGCGGACCTCCTCGCCGACGTGCCGCAGCACCGCCTCCGGCAGCACCGTCAGCAGGTCGCCGAGGATCACCAGCTGCGGCCCGAGCAGGTTGACGACGTTGATCAAGCCCAGGGTCAGCCACTCGGCGAACCCCGCCAGCCGCGTGAGCGCCACCTCCGGGGTCCGGCCCAGCTCGCGCAGCTCGAACAGGATCGCCCCGCGCGGGGTGTCCTCGGGCAGGCCGAGCGCCCGGCACAGGGCCGCCTCGCCGACCTCGGTCTCCCAGCAGCCGCTGCTGCCGCAGTAGCAGGGCCGGCCGTCCGGGCGGATCACCATGTGCCCGATCTCGCCGACGTACCCGGAGCCGCCGCGCAGCGCCGACCCCTCGGCGATGACGCCGCCGCCGACCCCGACGTCCGCCGAGATGTACACCACGTCGGACGCTCCGCGGGCCGCCCCGCGCAGGTGCTCGGCGACCGCGCCGATTTCGGCGTCGTTGCCGACCAGGATGGGGATCTGGAGCACCGCGCCGAGCCGCTCGCCGAGGGCGACGTCGGTCCAGCGCAGGTTCGGGGCCTCGTGCACGTACCCGTCCGCCCGCCGGATGACGCCGGGCACCGACACCCCGGCCGCGACCGGGGTCACGTCGAGGTCGCCGGCCAGGACGGCCGTCGACTCGATGACGTGGGTGATGACCTCGTCGGGCTGGCCCATCCGGCCGCGCAGGTTCCAGCTGTTGCGGCCCAGGATCTGGCCGCCCAGCCCGACCAGGGCGATCGCGACGTGCTCGACCTGCAGGTCGACCGCGAGCACGACCGCCGCGTGCGGCTGGGGCAGGACCAGGAGCGAGGGGCGGCCCGCCCCTCGTCCCGGCCTCGGCACCTTCTCCTCGACGACGCCGGCTTCGGCGAGCCCGTCGACGAGGGTCTTGATCGTGCTCCGGTTGAGCCCCAGCTCGGCGGCCAGGGTCGCCCGGGTGCTCGGCCCGCCGACGTGCAGCAGGCGGAGCAGGGTCGTGCGGTTGTGCCGGCGCACCTCGTCCGGTCGTGCAACGGGTGTGCTGGTCACAGGCCTGATCATTCCATGCTGGTTCAGCGCGTGGACGCAGCCGCGCGGCGCCGCGACAGCGCGTCGACCGTGGCGGCGAGCAACAGGACCAGACCGGTGATGATGTTGACCACCGCGGCCGGCTGCTTGAGCAGGCCCAGGCCGTTGATGACCACGGCGATCACCAGGCCACCGACGACGGCGTCGGCCACCCGGCCCTTGCCGCCGAACAGCGACGTGCCGCCGATGACGGCCGCGCCGACCGAGTACAGCAGCGTGTTGAGGCCACCGGACTGCGGGCTGACCGAGCCGACCTTCGACGCGGCGACGATGCCGCCGATGGCCGCGATCGCCGAGCCGATGACGAACACGCTCGCCCGGATCTTCGGGACGTCGATACCGGCGCGGCGGGCGGCTTCCTTGTTGCCGCCGACCGCGTAGACGTACCGGCCGTACTTGGTCCGGTTGAGCACGTAGGTCCCGGCCACCAGCAGCACCAGCATGATCGGGATGACGTACGGGACGCCCTCGATCGTGACGACGGCCTTGTTCGGCGAGCGGTTGATCGTCAGCAGCCAGGTGCCCACCGCCGACAGCACGACGAGCGCGCCGACCTTGATCAGCACCAGCGCCGTCGGCTGCACGACCAGGCCGCGCTGGAGCCGCTTGAAGTGGCTGGTCAGCGTGATCACGGCGAAGCCGCCCGCGGCGACGAGGAAGAAGATCCAGCTGCCGAGGATGTTCAGGTTGCCGTTGGCGATCTTGTACAGGACGTCGGAGTTGGTGATGCCGATCGTGCCGCCTTCACCGATGAACTGCAGCAGGACGCCCTGCCACACGATGAACAGCGCCAGCGTCACGACGAAGGACGGCATGCCGATCTTCGACACGAGGAAGCCGGTGATGCAGCCGATCGCGGTGCCGACGCAGATGGCCAGCAGCATCTCGAGCCAGGCGTTGGCCGGGACGCCCACCGCGACGAGCAGCAGGCCGACCAGCGACAGCGCGGCACCGGCCCAGATCCGCTGGTAGGCCGAGAGCAGCATGGCCACGGCGAGGACCGCGATGAACGTGATGAACACGCCGGAACCCAGCGTGCCCAGCAGGTTTCCGGCGTGCACGTAGTGCAGGGCCATCACCGACGCGGCGGTGCCGGAGGCGACACCGGCGGCGAGGTCGATCTCGCCGAGCAGCAGCACGAAGACGATGCCCATCGCGATGATGATCACGCCCGCGCCCTGCGGGAACACGTTGGCGATGTTGGCCAGCGTGAAGAAGTTGTCGGACAGCGCGCTGAACAGGACGACCAGCACGAGCAGGCCGAACAGCGACGGCAGCGAGCCGAGTTCACCGGCCCGCAGGCGGGCGAAGTAGTCGCGGACCGCTTCGCCGGTTGACATCGATGTCGTGTCGATGCCGAAGTCGGTGATCGCCGCGGTGGGGTTCTGGGTCTGCGCGAGCGCGTCGGCGGGTGTGCCGACTTCGTGCTTGGCAGGGGTTTCAGTCATTTCCGGTTCTTTCTTCCCGCTCACAGGACCACGGCTTCGGGCCGGGCAAGGCCGAGGTCACCGGAGCGACCCGCGGTGATCAGTTCCACGATCTGGCCGTGGCTGACGTCCTTCGTGTGCACTTCGGCGACGAGGCGGCCGAGGTACAGCACCGAAATGCGGTCGGCGACCTCGAACACGTCGGCCATGTTGTGGCTGATCAGCACGACGCCGAGGCCCTGTTCGGCCAGCCGGCGGACCAGGTCCAGCACCTGCCGGGTCTGCGCGACGCCGAGCGCGGCCGTCGGCTCGTCCAGCACGACGACCTTGCTGTTCCACAGCACCGACTTCGCGATGGCCACGGTCTGGCGCTGACCACCGGACAGCGAGGAGACCGGCGTCCGGACCGACTTCACGGTCCGCACCGACAGGGAGGCCAGCGTCTCGCGAGCGGCCTTCTCCATGCTGGCTTCGTCCAGCTTCCAGCTGCTCCCGCGCTCCCGGCCGAGGAACATGTTCTGGACGATGTCGAGGTTGTCCGCGAGCGCCAGGTCCTGGTAGACGACCTCGATGCCGAGGTCGGCCGCGTCCTTGGGCCCGCGGATGTGGGCGTCCTGCCCGTTGAACCGCACGGCCCCCGAGTCGTACGGGTGGATGCCGGCGATGCACTTGACGAGGGTCGACTTGCCGGCGCCGTTGTCGCCGACCAGGGCGGTCACTTCGCCCGCACGCACGTCGAAGTCCACGTCGTGGAGGACGTGGACGGGGCCGAAGCTCTTGTTCAGGCCCTTGATCTCGAGGATGGGCTCACTCATGGATGGCATTTCTCCTGTATGGGGACCGGGCCGGGACGCGCCGTCGGGGTGCGCGTCCCGGCCCGGCTGTTCATGGGTACTGCAGGCAGCTCAGGAGATGCCGAGCGAGCTGCACTTGGCGGCGAGGTCGCCACCGCAGATCTCGGCCGCCTTCACGTAGCCCTGGGTCACGACGGTCTTGATGTCCTTCTCCAGGATCAGGGTCGGCGTGAGCAGCACGGACTTGATGTCGCGGTTGTTCTTCGGGTCGTGGAGCTTGCCCGTCGCGATCGCGTCCGCACCGGCGGTGTCACCCTTGACCAGGGCGGCGGCCAGCTTGGCGGTGGCCTCGGCCTCTTCCTTGATCGGCTTGAAGATGGTCAGGTACTGGTCGCCGCGCATGATGGCCATGAGGCCGTCCGCGGTGGCGTCCTGGCCCGTGACCGGGACCTTGCCGTTGAGGCCGTTCTTCTTGAGGATCGTGATGACCGCGCCGGCCAGGCCGTCGTTCGCGGCGACGACGCCGTCGACCTTGCCGCCGTTGTTCTGCAGGATCTGCTCGAACGTCGTGCCGCCGAGCTGGTTGTCCCAGTCGTTGATCGGCTGCTTCTGGACCAGCTTCAGCGCGCCGCTGGTGAACAGCGGCTTCAGGACGGAGTCCTGGCCGTTGGTGAACAGCGTCGCGTTGTTGTCGGTCGGGGCGCCCTCGATCTGGATGACCTGCGCGCCCGGCTTGTCCTTGAGCTTGTCGGCCAGGCCCTGGCCCTGCAGCTTGCCGACCTGCTCGTTGTCGAACGAGACGTAGTAGTCGGCGGAACCGCCGAGGCTCGGCCGGTCGTAGTCGATGACCGGGATGCCGGCGCCCTTCGCCTTCGCCTCGACAGCGGCACCGACGGCCGGGTCGGACGGGGCGATGATCAGGGCCTTGACGCCGGAGCTGATGAAGCCGTCGGCCAGGGTGGTGAACTTCTGGGCGTCACCCTGGGCGTTCTGGATGTCGGCCTCGAAGCCCTGGGCCGTCAGCGCGGCCTGCAGCATCGGCTTGTCGAAGGCTTCCCAGCGGGCCGAGCTGGCGGTCTCCGGGAGGATGACGCCGACCTTGCCGCTGGCGCCACCGGCGGCGGCCGGCGCGGAGGAGGAGGCGGAGTTGCTCCCCGTGCCCCCGCTGTCTGAACTGTTGGCACCGCAAGCGGTGAGCACCAGGCCGGTGCTCACCGTGGCGGCGAGGAGGGTAAGGGTTCTGCTGCGCATCCTCGTTCCTTCCGGATCCAAGCATTGGTGACGAGTGGGCCGTCGACGTCGTCTCGGGCCCTGCGAGGCGGTGATCCGGAGAGTCCCGGCGCACCGACGCGCATATGTTGTGGGCGACAACATATGCCGCTGAGCGGCTGCGGGGAAGATAGCTGGATCGATTAAATGACACCAATTGGACACGGTTCGGCAACACAGGCTGAGCGTCGCCCGGAAAGAGTAGATCCGCTGACGATGTGATCGCCAGCACTCACCGTGTGTTACATCCAGGTTTCGTGCCGAGGTGAAGATACTCCGACGGTGTACACCGAGCGCGATCCGCCGCGAAGTGGTGGTGAACCCACGGCAAACACGCGGGAGTGGTCGCCGACTTGCGAACTTCGGACCCGGATGTGCCTTCAGGGCCACCGGCCGAGGGACGCTCGGGCAGCCGGGGCACGACCGATCGGGCACGCAACGTCACGAAAGTGTGGAAGGTCCGGCTGGGCCCCGGCGGAACGGACGGTGACCGCCGAGTTCAGCCTCCTGGGCGACAGCGGGCGCCGGGACTGAGGGCATCCGCACGCTCCGGTGAGGCTCCGGTCGCGAGCGCCCCAAGGCCACATTGGGTGCGTCAGACGCACCGAAGGGCCCCTTGGGTGCGTCAGACGCACCGAAGGCCACCTTGGGGCGCACTCCGACGGGAGGTGCGCCGGGCCAGGGCGTCACCAGGTCCGCAGCGTGACGATCCGTTCTTCGAGCTGCTCCACGGTCGCCATGGCGGTGACCGGGCCGCCGCACACCCGCCGCAGCTCGTTGTGGATCGCGCCGTGGGGCTTCTTCGTGCGGTGGTGGTACATCCCCACCAGCGCGTTCAGCTCCTTGCGCAGCGCGGCGAGCCGCTCGCTCACCGACTGCGGACGAGCCTGCGGGGCCGCCGGCTCCTCCTTCGCGGGCTTGCGGCGCTTCTCGTCCGCGATCTGCTCTTCCTGCCGCTTCCGCAGCAGCGCACGGACCTGGTCGGGCTCCAGCAGCCCCGGCAGGCCCAGGTACTCCTGCTCCTCGTCCGAGCCCGAGAACACCGCCGTGCCGAACGAGTTGCCGTCGTAGATGACCTGGTCGAGCTCGGCCGAGGCGCCCAGCGAGGTGAACGCCTTCTCCTCTTCGCCCGGCTCGTCCTCGGTGCGGTTGGCCTGGGCGAGGAGCTCGTCCTCCCAGCCTTCCTTCTCCCGGTGCGGCTTGCCGAGCACGTGGTCGCGCTGCGCCTCCAGCTCGCTGGCCAGCTCCAGCAGCACCGGCACCGACGGCAGGAACACGCTCGCCGTCTCGCCCTTCTTCCGGGCGCGCACGTACCGGCCGATCGCCTGGGCGAAGAACAGCGGGGTCGACGCGCTCGTCGCGTACACGCCCACGGCCAGCCGCGGGACGTCGACGCCTTCGGAGACCATCCGGACCGCCACGATCCAGCGCTCGTTCGTCTCGGAGAACTCCTTGATCCGCCCCGAGGCCTTCGGGTCGTCCGAGAGCACCAGCGTCGGCATCTCCCCCGAGATGCGCTCGAGGATCTTCGCGTACGCCCGCGCCGACTCCTGGTCGGTGGCGATCACCAGGCCACCCGCGTCCGGCACGCTCTGGCGCACCTGCGACAGCCGGGTGTCCGCGGCGTGCAGGACCGCCGGGATCCACTCGCCGGCCGGGTCGAGCGCCGTGCGCCACGCCCGGGCGTTCTGCTCCGCGGTCAGCGGCTCGCCGAGCCGCGCGGTGAACTCCTCCCCCGCGCTCGTGCGCCAGGAGGCCTCCCCCGAGTACGCGAGGAAGACGACCGGCCGGACCACGCCGTCGGCCAGCGCGTCCGCGTAGCCGTACGAGTGGTCGGCCTTGCTGCGCTGGAAGCCGCCCGCGTCCGGCTCGTAGGTGACGAACGGGATGGCCGAGTCGTCGGACCGGAACGGCGTCCCGGTCAGCGACAGCCGCCGGACGGCCGGGGTGAAGGCTTCGCGGATCGCGTCGCCCCAGGACTTCGCGTCCCCGCCGTGGTGGATCTCGTCGAGGATGACCAGCGTCTTGCGGTTCTCCGTGCGCACCCGGTGCAGCGTGGGGTGCGCCGCGACCTGCGCGTAGGTCAGCGCGACACCGTTGTAGTCCGACGACGTGACGCCGGTGGTGTTGCGGAAGTTCGAATCGATCTGGATGCCCGCCGCGGCCGCCGACGCCGCCCACTGGTGCTTGAGGTGTTCGGTCGGCGTGACGATGGTGACCGCTTCGATCGTGCGGTCGCTCAGCAGTTCGGCGGCGATCCGCAGGCCGAACACGGTCTTGCCGGCGCCGGGCGTCGCCACCGCGAGGAAGTCCTTCGGCCGGCGCGTCAGGTACTTGGTGAGCGCCCGCCGCTGCCACGCCCGCAGCGGGCGCGCGGTCGAGTCCTTCTCCGCGGGAGGCGCCCCGAGCTGCGTCTCCGTCATGCCGGTCCCCCCTCGCTCAAGTGCTCGTTCAAGTGCTTTGACGTGCGAAAACCCTCACTGTGGTACCGACTTCGGTGTCGGCGACTGCGGTGAGGGCACTCCAGCGAGTCTACCGGCCGGGTCCGACAGTTCCCGGCACCGGCACGGGTGATGTCCCCCGACACGCCCGGGTGCAGGCAGGGTGACGAGCCAAATCAGCAGCGATGGACCATGCTGGACACGTCATGGGTGAGGTGCAGCCGTCCGGAGCGACGAAGGTGGCCCGCAAGGGGCCGTGGCGCCTCCTCACGCGCACGCTCGGCAAGGCCTGGGAAGGCAACATCTTCTCCGAGGCCGCCGAAGCGGCCTTCTGGCAGACGCTGTCGCTGCCGCCGCTGCTGCTGGGCCTGCTCGGCAGTCTCGGCTTCGTCGGCGAGTGGTTCGGCCAGGACGTCGTCACCCAGGTGCACGACCGGATCATCGGGTTCTGCAAGACGGTCTTCAGCAGCAACGCCGTCCAGGACATCATCGAGCCGACGGTGAACAGCATCCTCACCGTCGGCAAGGGCGAAATCGTCTCGATCGGCTTCCTGATCTCGCTCTGGGCGGGGTCGTCGGCGATGTCGTCGTTCGTGGACGCGATCACCGTCGCCCACGACCAGTACGGCGTCCGCAACGACGTCTGGCAGCGGATCTTCGCGCTGCTGCTGTACCTGTGCGGCCTGGTGATCCTGGTGGTCGGGCTGCCGCTGCTGGCGATCGGCCCCGACCTGCTGCCGGAGTTCTTCCCCACCGAGTGGCGCCCGACAGTCACGTCGTGGGTGAGCGCCCTGTACTTCCCGGCCCTCGGGGCGATGATCACCCTCGCGCTGACCACGCTGTACAAGCTCGCCCTGCCGCGGAAGCTGCCGTGGCACCGCGGGCTGCCCGGCGCGGGGCTCGCGATGGTCGTGTTCCTGCTCTCCTCGGTCGGCCTGCGGGTCTACCTGAACTGGATCACCAAGACCGGCTACACCTACGGCGCGCTCGCCGCGCCGATCGCGTTCCTGCTGCTGATGTTCTTCATCGGGCTGGCCGTGGTCGGCGGCGCGTACTTCAACAGCGCGATCCAGGAGCTGTGGCCGGCGAAGGCGACCCGGCGGCAGCGGCGCAAGTGGCGGCGGCTGGAGATGGAACGCGCCTCCGAGCAGCTGCGCACCGAAGAGGGCCGCAAGCTGTGGGACCGCACGACCACGCCGCTGCGGCGCCCGCGCCCCGAAGACACCTCCCCCCGTGGTGAGGCGCCGGAGGAGGCCGCCGGACCGTCCGAAGAGGACGAGCCGTCACCCAGCGCACCGGACCCGGCACCCAGCGCTGCTCAGGGTCGCGTCTCCTCCCGGGGGAGGACCCGGAATCCACCCTCGGACTGAGTCGCCCCTCAGGTCGGACATGGCAAGCTCGGCGGGTCACTGACGCCGGCGTCGGTCGCCGCGTCGTTCCCGAGGGGGTTCCCACAGTCATGTCCGTGCTGGCCAGATTGAGCCTGCGCAACCGAAGCCTGATCGGCCTGCTCGCGCTCGTGGTCGTCGGTTTCGGTGCTTTCGCGCTGCCGCAGATCAAACAGCAGCTGTTCCCGTCGCTGCAGTTCCCGCAGGCCCAGATCGTCACCGCGTACCCGGGCGCGTCGCCCGACGCGGTCGATCGGCAGGTCACCGAGCCCCTCGAAGGCGCACTGCAGGGGTTGAAGGGCCTCGAAGAGGTCAACTCGACGTCGTCGGACGGGGTTTCGCGCGTCGTCACGCAGTTCGAGTTCGGCACCGACCTCGACGCGGCGGTCTCGCAGATCCAGCAGGCGGTGAACCAGGTCCGGCCCCGGCTGCCGCAGAACTCCGAACCGTCGGTGTCCGCCGGCAGCACCGACGACCTGCCGGTGGTGCTGGTCGCCGCGGGCACGGCCGGGGACCCGCAGCAGCTCGCGCCCGCGCTGACCGACCAGGTCGCGCCGGAGCTGCGGAAGATCGACGGCGTCCGCACGGTGACCGTCACCGGCGTGCGGCAGCCGCGCGTCACGATCACGCTGGACTACGCGAAGCTGGCCGCCGCCGGCGTCGACCCCGCGTCGATCGCGACCACGCTGCAGACCGCCGGCGCCGCCGTGCCGGCCGGCACGCTGACCGAAGGCGGCAAGACGCTGAGCGTCCAGGTCGGCGGTGAGCAGACCACTGTGGACACTCTCCGCAACCTGTACCTCACGCCGGGCGCCGCTGCCGCGTCCCGGCCGGGCACGCCGGCGCGGGGGCCGGTGAAGCTGGGTGACGTCGCCGACGTCCAGACCGGCTTCGCGCCGCCGACGTCGATCACGCGCACCAACGGCAAGCCGAGCCTCGGCCTGTCGATCACCATGGTGGACAACGGGAACGCCGTCGCGATCTCCGACGCGGTCCGCGACAAGCTGCCGGACCTGGGGAAGAAGACCGGCGCCGAGATGAGCGTCGTGTTCGACCAGGGCACGCCGGTGAAGGACGCGATCAGCGGCCTGACCACCGAAGGCCTGCTGGGCCTGGCGTTCGCGGTCGTCGTCATCCTGCTGTTCCTGCTGTCGGTGCGCTCGACGCTGGTGACCGCGGTGTCGATCCCGCTGTCGGTGGTGGTCGCGCTGATCGCGCTGTGGACCGGCGACCTGTCGCTCAACCTGCTCACCCTCGGCGCGCTGACCATCGCGATCGGCCGGGTGGTCGACGACTCCATCGTCGTGCTGGAGAACATCAAACGACATCTCGCTTACGGCGAGGAGAAGGAACGGGCGGTGCTCGACGGCGTCCGCGAGGTGGCCGGCGCGGTGACGTCGTCCACGCTGACGACGGTCGCGGTGTTCCTGCCGATCGCATTCGTCGGCGGGTTCGTCGGGGAGCTGTTCTCGCCGTTCGCGATCACCGTCACGGTGGCGCTGCTGGCTTCGCTGCTGGTGTCCCTGACCGTGGTTCCCGTGCTGGCGTACTGGTTCCTGAAGCAGCCGGCGATCCCGGCGGACGCCATCGAGGCCGAGCGGGCCCGCGAAGCGGCCGTCGAGAAGGAGCGCCGCGGCTTCCTGCAGCGGGCCTACCTGCCGGTGATCCGGTTCGCGACCAAGCGGCGGCTGACCGTCGTGCTCTTGGCGCTGTTGATCTTCGCCGGCACGGTCGGGCTCGCGACGCGGCTGAACACGAACTTCCTCGACCAGTCCGGCGGCACCACGCTGAACATGACGCAGAAGCTGCCCGCGGGCACGAGCGTCGAGGCGAAGGAGAAGGCGGCGACGGCGGTCGAGCAGGCACTGGCCGCCGAGCCCGCGGTGCGGACCTACCAGGTCAGCATCGGCGGGGGCGGCGCCTTCGGCGGCTTCGGGGGCGGCGGCACGTCGACGAGCATCTCCGTCACCGTCGCGAAGGACACCGACCTCGACGCGCTGTCCGACCGGCTGCGGTCGAAGCTGACCTCCCGGCCGGAGCTCGGCGAGATCAAGATCGGCGCGGACGCGTCCGGGTTCAACTCCGACCAGGTCTCGGTGACGGTGACCGCGCCGTCGGAGGCCGCGCTGAAGCCCGCGTCCGACCAGGTCGTGCAGGCGCTGCGCGGGGTGTCCGGGCTGACCGAGGTGACCAGCGACCTGGCCGTCGGCTCGCCGCGGGTGCAGGTCGAGGTGGACGACGCCGCGGCCGCCGCGCGCGGGCTGTCGGCGAGCACCATCGGCCAGGTCGCCAACCAGGCGATCGCCGGCCGCACGGTGACGCAGCTGCCCGTCGACGGGCAGCGCACCGACGTCGTGCTGCGCGCCGGCACCGCGCCGGTCACGGTCGACCAGGTGAAGGGCCTGCCCATCCCGGGCCCGGCCGGCGTCGTCCGGCTCGACGAGGTCGCGAAGGTGTCCACTGTGGACGGCCCGGCGTCGGTGCACCGCACCGGTGGCGACCTCAGCACCACGGTGACGGCCAAGAACACCGGCGACGACCTGAGCAAGACGACCGCGGACATCAAGTCCGAACTGGACGGGCTGACGTTCACCGGCGGCGCGTCCTACTCGCTCGGCGGCGTGAGCCAGGACCAGCAGGAGGCGTTCTCGAACCTGTTCCTGGCGCTGCTGGCCGCGATCGCGATCGTGTTCCTGATCATGGTGGCGACGTTCCGCAGCCTGATCCAGCCGCTGATCCTGCTGGTGTCGATCCCGTTCGCGGCGACCGGCGCGATCGGGCTGCTGCTGGCCACCGGCACCGCGCTCGGCCTGCCGGCGCTGATCGGCATGCTGATGCTGGTCGGGATCGTGGTGACCAACGCGATCGTGCTGATCGACCTGATCAACCAGTACCGCGCCGAAGGGATGAGCGTCGCCGACGCGGTCACCGAGGGCGGCCGGCGCCGGCTGCGCCCGATCCTGATGACGGCGGCGGCGACGATCTTCGCGCTGGTCCCGATGGCGCTGGGGATCACGGGTCAGGGCGGCTTCATCGGCCAGCCCCTGGCGATCGTGGTGATCGGCGGCCTGGTCAGTTCGACGCTGCTGACGCTGGTGCTGGTCCCGACCCTGTACACGATGGTCGAGACCCGCAAGGAACGCCGTCGCGCTCGCCGTGAGGCCCGGCGGACCCCGGCGAAGGCCCCGGAGTCGGAGTCCCTGGACCCCGCCCCCACCGCCTGAGACACCCCCGAAGGCCCCGCACTTTCCCGTGAAAGTGCGGGGCCTTCGGCGTTCACTGCTTGAAGCGGTAGGTCATGCTGTCGAAGAGGATGCAGATGCTCGGCGACATCACGATCACGCGCAGGGTGTTGTCCCGCTCGTCGAAGTCGAGGCCCTCGACCTCGAAGTTGCCGCTGCACCCGCTGCGCAGCGGCAGTTGACCCAGCGACGTCACGTGCCCGGTCACGTCCGCACCGGACAGCGGGCCCGCGAGGTCGACCTGCAGCAGCGGCTTGGTCGTGCCGAAGAGGCTGCCGTCCGGGTCGTCGGACGCGCAGAGCAGGCGGGTCGCCGTCTGGAAGTCGCAGCCCTGGACGTCGCGGACCTGGTGGTCGAGCCGGATCGTGCCCGCGAGAGGCAGGTTCTGCGCCGGGTCCGTCGCCACCACACCGGGCATCGGGTGGACCAGGAGGCGGTCCATCGTGCCCCACTCCCCCGCCACCAGCCAGCGCGCGTCCGGCGACACCGCGGCGAACGAGTTGTTGTTCGCTTCCCACGACTCGAGGGTGTGCTTGAAGTTCCGCCACGAGCCGTCCGGGGCCTGGACGCGGAAGAGCTTCGCGCCCCGGTCGTCACGCTGGTAGGGCTCGACGTACCAGCCCTGCGCCGAGCCGGGGTCGCCGACGTGGTTCCAGCCCTGGGAGTTCAGGTCCGCCGGGATGGTGCCGATCCCGGTGTAGCGGATGGTGGTGCCCGACGGGCGGACGATCGTGGCGAGCCCCTGGCTTTCGTCGAGGGCGCGGGCTTGGTCCCGGCCGACCTCCGACCAGCCCGTGACGGCCTGCGCCAGCGCGGGGGCGAAGACGGTGAGCAGGGCGGCTACGGCGACGACGATCCCGGTTCTGCGCATGTGCGACTCCGGTGGGTGAGGGAACCTGACCCGCTGGATCTACCAGGAGTCCGGCGCCGCGCACACCCGCCGAATGAAGGTTTTTCACATTCGGGACGGCGATCTGTCCGCTTCCGGACAGCAAGAAGCCCCGGCAGGCGCACCTGCCGGGGATCAGGCCGGGATCACTCCCCCGGGCGCAGCCCTTCGAAGATCTCCTTGCAGGCCGGGCAGACCGGCGAACCGGGCTTCGGCGACTTCGTCACCGGGAAGACCTCGCCGCAGAGCGCCACCACGTGATTGCCCATGACCGCGCTTTCGGCGATCTTGTTCTTCTTCACGTAGTGGAACATCTTCGGGGTGTCGTCGTCGGTGGTCTCCGTGCCCTCGGGCGTGGTTTCCGGCTTCGTCAGCGTCTCGGTGCTCACCCGGCCATTGTGCCCCAGTCCCGCGGAAGCTCGTACGAAAGCCCCTCGGCCTGGCAGGATCTGCGGCATGTTCCAGAAGGTGCTCGCGACGTTCGGCTCGGGCGGGGCGAAGATCGACGCCCGCCTGCTCGACCGGACCGCCTCTCCCGGCCGGCCCCTGCACGGCGAGGTGCTGCTGGCCGGCGGCGAGGTCGACCAGGAGATCAAGGGCCTCGCGGTGACGCTGCTGGCCCGCGTCCAGGTCCCCGGCACGGACAAGACCGAGGACCTCCCCTTCGGCTCCCAGCACCTGGTGGGCGCGGAGACGATCCGCGCCGGCCAGCAGGTCCGGCTGCCGTTCGAGGTGCCGTTGCCCTGGGAGACGCCGGTCACGAGCGTCTACGCCAAGCCCCTGACCGGCACGGCGGTCGGCGTGCGGGCCGAGCTCGACCTGGCCGCGGCCGTGTCCGACCCCTTCGACGCCGACGCCGTCGCGATCGAGCCGCTCCCGGCGCAGAAGCGGGTCCTCGACGCGCTGAGCCGGATCGGGTTCACCTTCGGCGAGGCCATCCTCGAGCAGGGCCGGATCAACGGCGCCCAGCAGCAGCTGCCCTTCTTCCAGGAGATCCGCTTCGTGCCTTCGCCGCGCTTCGCCGGCGTGTTCTCGCAGCTCGCGGTCACCTTCCTGGCGTCGTCGAGCCGCACGGACGTCGTCCTGGAGGTCACCAAGCGGGTCCGGGTGAGCAAGTCCGGCGGCTTCGGCGGCCGCGGGCAGGACTTCCTCGGGATGTTCACGATGAAGCCCGACGTGAACTGGGAGAAGCAGCTCGAAGACTGGCTCGACCAGGTCGCCCGGCCGCGCGGCATCTTCGACTGATGGCCACGCCGCGCGCCGAGCGCCCGCACATGCCCGGCTACGGGATCACGGGCGATCCGGCGGGGCTGCTGCCGTGGTCGTGGGCGGAGGCGCGGCTGCGGGAGTCGCACGACTTCTGGCTGGCGACCGTCACCCCGGAGGGGCGCCCGCACCTGATGCCGGTCTGGGCGGTGTGGACCGGCGAGGTGCTGTGGTTCTCCTCGTCGCTGCGGTCGGTGAAGGCCCGGAACGTCGCCGCGGGCTCGGCGGTGTCGATCGCGACGGACGACCCGTACGAGCCCGTCGTCGTCGAAGGCACCGCCGAGATCGTCACCGACCCGGCCGCGCTGCGGGAGTTCCTGGACGCGATGAACGCGAAGTACTCGACGGCCTACGGCGAAGACTTCCTCGACCCCGCCGCCAACGCCTCGATGCGGCTGCGGCCGGAGAAGGCGTTCGGGTTGCGGGAGAAGGACTTCAGCGGCACCCCGACGCGCTGGACGTTCCCGTGAAGTGGTCCGAAGCGATCGCGGCGCTCGGTGGCACCTCGGCCGATGCCTGGCCGCGGCTCGAAGCCCGCTACGGCGAGCCCCACCGCCGCTACCACACGCTCGACCACGCGGCCGCCGTCGCGCGCGACTCCGCCTGGCTGGCCGAAGGCCTCAGCGGTGCCGAGCGCGCGATCGTCGCCGTCGCGGCTTGGACGCACGACGTCGTGTACGACGCGAAGCCCGGCGAGGACGAACGCGCGAGCGCGGACTGGGCTCGCGAAGCACTCACGGGCGTCGCCGAGCCGCACGTCGAGCGCGTCGAAGGCCTGATCCTCGCGACGATCAAGCACGACGCCCCACCGGACGACCGCCTCGCGACCGCGCTCCTCGACGCCGATCTGGCCATCCTCGGCGCCGAACCCGCGAAGTACGCCGCGTACGCCGAAGCCGTGCGCGAGGAGTACGCGAAGTACCCCGACGACGTCTGGCGCGAAGGACGCATCGCCGTCCTCGAAGGCATGCTCACCCGGACGCTCTACCGCAGCGAAGCCGCGCGGACACGCTGGGCGAGCACTGCTCGAGCGAACCTGACGGCCGAGCTGACCCACTGGCGCGGCAAGCGCACCGATCACCGATGATGGTTCCTCGTGACCACCCCACTCAACCTGCACGAAGAGGTCGCCTCGGCGCTGCGTGACGGGCACCCCGTCGTCGCGCTGGAGAGCACCATCCTGTCCCACGGCCTCCCGCCGGGCCGCAACCTCGACGTCGCCCGCCGCCTCGAGCGCGTGGTGCGCGACGGCGGCGCCGTCCCGGCCACCATCGCGGTGCTGGACGGCCGGGTCGTCGTCGGCCTCTCCCCCGCCGAGCTCGAGCGCGTCTGCGCGCCGGACGCCGGCCTGGACAAGCTGTCGCTGCGCGATCTCGGCCCGGCCATCGGCCTCGGCCGCTCGGGCGCGACGACCGTGGCGAGCACGTCGGCGCTGGCCGCCGCGGCCGGGATCGGGATGTTCGCCACCGGCGGTCTCGGCGGGGTGCACGTCGGTGCCGCGCAGAGCTGGGACGTCTCGGCGGACCTCGGCGTGCTGGCGAAGGTGCCGACCGTGGTCGTCTGCTCCGGCGTGAAGTCGGTGCTCGACATCCCGGCGACGCTGGAGGTGCTGGAGACGAACTCCGTGCCGGTGCTGGGTTACCGCACCGACGACTTCCCGGCGTTCTACCTCCGCTCGTCGGGGCACTCCGTCGGCTGGCGGGTCGACGACCCGAAGCAGGCTGCCGCCGTGGTCGCCGCGCACCGCGCCTACGCGAGTTCCGGTGTCCTGCTGGCGAACCCGATCCCTGAAGCGTCCGAAATGGACAAAGAGCTGCACGACCGGCTGCTCGCCGAGGGCCTCGCGCTGGTCGCCGAGCGGGGCGTGCACGGCGCCGACGTCACGCCGGTGCTGCTGGAGCACTTCCACACGGCGAGCGGCGGAGTCAGCATCGACGCGAACGAAGCACTGGTGCTCAACAACGCGAAGCTGGCGACCGAGGTCGCGGTGGCGCTCGCATGACCGGGATCGTGGTGGTCGGCGACGCGGCCCTGGACGTGATCGCCCGGCACGACAAGCCGTTGCCGCACGGCGGCGACGCCCGCGCGAAGATCCGGTTCACCGGCGGCGGTTCGGGCGCCAACACGGCGCTGTGGCTGCGGCACCTCGGCGCGGAGACGACGTTGCTCGCGCGGATCGGCGACGACCCGGGCGGCCGGCTGATCCGCGCGGAGCTCGAGGCGGCGGGGGTGCGCTGCGCGTTCGCCGTCGACGCCGAGGCGCCGACGTGCTGCGTCGTGGTGATGGTCGACGGTTCCGGGCAGCGGAGCATGCTCGCCGACCGCGGCGCGAACCAGCGCTTCTGCCCGGAGGACGTCACCCCGGCGGCGCTGGCCGGTGCGGGCCACCTCCACCTGTCCGGGTACGTGCTGCTCGACCCGCCGTCGCGCGCCGCGGGGCTCGCCGCGCTGGCGCTCGCCCGTGAGCTGGGCCTCACCACGTCGGTCGACCCGCAGGCGGCCGCGCACATCACCGACCCGGCCGCGTTCCTGGACGACGTGCGCGGCGTCGACCTGCTGATGCCGAACACCGAGGAGCTGGTCGCACTGACCGGTTCCGCGGACCCGGCGTCGGCGAAGGAGCTGCTCGACGCGGTCGGCGCGGTGGTCGTGACCGCCGGCCTGGACGGCGCGAGCTGGGTCGACGCGGACGGCGTCACGAGCGTGCCGGCGGTGGAGGCCGAGTGCATCGACTCGACCGGTGCGGGTGACGCCTTCGACGCGGGCGTGCTCACCGGCTGGCTGGCCGGCGAGTCCACTGTGGACATGTTGCGGCACGGGACGCGGCTGGGCGCACTGGCCGTCGGGAAGGTCGGACCTCAGCCGGCCTGAACCCGCATCTTTCTCGCCGAAAGATGCGCCTGGGGCGACCCGGAGCGCATCTTTCGTCGGACAAGTGGCGGCTCGGTCAGCCGTCGATCACCCGGTGAGTGGTGTGCTCGATCGCCGCCGGCTCGCTCTGGAAGCGGTTGACCTGCTCGGACTTGCGGGGCGGGCGGTCGTTGGCGATCAGCACCGCGATCCAGGGCAGGGGCACCGAAATGGCCAGGAACCCCAGCGCCAGCCACCACGTGTGGTAGGTCAGCCCCGCGAGGATCAGGCACGGGATCCGGCACGCCATCATGATCACGTACTTGCGCTTGCGCGTCGCGAGCTGTTCTTCGTACGACCGGGCCGCCCCGGTGATCAGCACCGGGTCCGAGTCCTTGGCGGGCGTGGTCACTGCACCACCTCCACGATCCATCGTCCCACCTGTGCCGCTCATCCGACACCTGGGTGGGACAACCGGCTCAACGCGGCGGCTGCGAGGGTCTCGATGCCCGTGCGCAGCGTCGGGTGCAATACCGGGGCGAAGCGAGGCGAGTGGTTGGACGGGACGTCGCGCTCGAACCGGCCCTCGGTCATCGCCGTGATGACCGTCTCCGCGTCGAGGCCGCCGACCAGCCAGAACACCGACGGGACGCCGGCCGCGCGGCCGAACTCGCTGAAGTCCTCGCTGCCGGTGACCAGCGGTGCGGGCATCACGACGTCGGCGCCGAAGTGGCCGCGGAAGACCTCGGTGAGCGCGTCGTTGGCGGCTTCGTCGTTCTCCGTGATCGGGTAGGAGCCGGACCGGACGATCTCGGGCGGCTTCGGCGCGCCGGCCGTCGCCGCCTCGCCGTGGACGATCCGTTCCACCGCGGCGAGCACGCGCTCGCGGACGGCCTGGTCGAACGACCGGACGTTCACCTCGAGCACGGCGTCGTCGGCGATGACGTTGCTCGCGGTGCCGACGTGCAGCGAGCCGACGGTGACCACCGCCGAGTCGGTGGCGGCGATCTCGCGCGAGACGATCGTCTGCAGCTTGAGCACCACGGACGCGGCCAGCACGGCCGGATCGACGGTCGTCTCCGGGCGCGAACCGTGGCCGCCGCGGCCGTGCAAGGTGATGCGCAGGGTGTCGGTCGCGGCCATGATCACGCCGGGCCGGGTCAGCACCCAGCCGGCCGGGCCGGGCACCACGTGCTGGCCGAAGACGACGTCGGGCGTCCCGGCGCGGTCGAACAGCCCGTCGCGGATCATCGCGACCGCCCCGCCCGCGCCCTCCTCCCCCGGCTGGAAGACCACCTGCAGCGTGCCGGACCAGGTGTCACGGCCCTTCGCGAGCAGCGCCGCGGCGCCGGACAGCCAGGTGGCGTGCATGTCGTGCCCGCACGCGTGCATGACCGGGACGTCCTTGCCGTGCTCGTCGGTACCGCGGGCGGTGCTCGCGTACGACAGCCCGGTCTTCTCCTCGACCGGCAGCGCGTCGATGTCGGCGCGCAGCAGCACCGTCGGGCCCTCGCCGTTGCGCAGGACGCCCAGCACGCCGGTCCCGGCGATGCCGGTGTGCACCTCGTAGCCGTCGCGCTCCAGCCGCCGGGCCAGCTCGGCCGCCGTCCGGGTCTCGGCGAAGGACAGCTCGGGGTGCCGGTGGAGGTCGATGTACAGCGCTTCGAGCTCGGGCAGCGCCGCGTCGAGCGGGGCGAGGACGCGTTCAAGGGTCACGGGGGCCATCGTGGCAGCATTACCCACCGTGAGCACGCGAAGCGTACTGCCCGACCTGTCCGACGACGTCTGCGCGCGGCTGCGCGAAGCCTTCCGGCGCACCTCCTACGACGCCGACGGCGTGGTGGCCGCCCTCGGCGGGGCCGCGCACGCGGCGCTGGGCCGCGGCGAGCCGGTGCCCGCCGAACGCGCGAGCCGGGACGCGGGCGACCTGGGCACGCTGATCCGGCTGTTCCTGCTGGGCGGGACCGAGCCGGAGACGGCGGTCAAGGCCGCCTTCGCGCCCCTGACGCCGGAAGACGCCGTCGCCGCGGGGGTGCTTTCGACGGTTTCCGGCGGCTACCGCGCCGCCCTCGACATCCGGCCGCACGGCGACGACGAAGGCTCCTGGTGGGTCGTCTCCGACCTCGACGCCGACGTGCTCGGCACCACCGTGCCCGAGGACCACGTGCTGGGCGTCGGCCACGCGTCGCTGTCGCTGATCCGCGCGACCAGCCGCCGTCCCGTCGGCTCCCTGCTCGACCTGGGCACCGGCAACGGCGTCCAGGCGCTGCACGCGACCCGGCACGCCGAGCGCGTGACCGCCACCGACGTCTCCGCGCGGGCCCTCGCGCTGGCCGCGGCGACATTCCGGCTGAACGAGCTCGACGTCGAGCTCGTGCGCGGCGAGTGGTTCGCGCCGGTCGCGCGGCGGAAGTTCGACCAGGTCGTCTGCAACCCGCCGTTCGTGGTCGGGCCCGCCCGCGTCGACTACACCTACCGCGACTCCGGGCTGGCCGGGGACGACGCTAGCGCGCTGGTCGTCCGGCAGCTACCCGGCTTCCTCAACGAGGGCGGCGTCGGCCAGCTGCTCGCCTCCTGGCTGCACACCTCCCGCGAAGACTGGGCCGACCGGGTGAGCCGCTGGCTGCCCGCCGAGACCGACGCGTGGTTCGTCCAGCGCGACGTCGCCGACCCGGCGCTCTACGTCGGCACTTGGCTGCGGGACGCGGGCCTCGACCCGCGCTCGCCGGAGGGCCGGGCGAAGGCGGCGGCGTGGCTCGACTGGTTCGCCGCCAACGAGGTCCAGGGCATCGGCTTCGGCTTCGTCACGCTGCGGCGGGCGGCCGGGCGCACCCCGACCGTGGTGTGCGAGGACCTCCGGCAGGCCTACGACGACCCGCTGGGCCCGGAGGCGGCCGGCTGGCTCGACCGCGTGGAATGGCTTCGGGAGTCAGGGGATTCGTTGCTCGATGTCCGTTTTGTGGTCCCGGACACGGTTTTGCTGGAAAGCATCGAGGAACCCGGCGACGAAGGCTGGGCGACGACCGTCCGGCGCCTGCACCGCACCGACGGGCCGGGCTGGCAGCACGAGGTCGACGAGCTGGCCGCCCGGCTGCTGGCCGGCTGCCGCGGCGCGTTGCCCTTGGAGGACCTGATCGAGCTCCTCGCGGCGGCGCAGGGCCTGTCGTCCGAGGAGCTGGCGGCCGCCGCGCTGCCCGTCGTCCGGGAGCTCGTCCGGCACGGCATGCTCGTCCCGGCGGGCCGGTGAGGGCGGTCGCGGCCCGCGTCACGCGGGCGGAGGTGACCGTCGACGGCGAGGTCGTCGGGGCGATCGCCGAACCGGGTTTGCTTGTGCTGCTGGGAATCCACGTGGACGACGACGCGGCGAAGGCCGCCGTGATGGCCCGCAAATTGCACGAGCTGCGCGTGCTGCGCGACGAGGAATCATGCGCCACGGCGAATGCGCCGCTGCTCGTGGTGAGCCAGTTCACGCTCTACGGCGAGACGAAGAAAGGACGCCGGCCGTCGTGGACGCAGGCCGCGCGGCCGGAGGTCGCCGAGCCGTTGGTGGACGCCGTCGTGGCCGAGCTGCGCGGCCGCGGCGCCACCGTCGCGACGGGCCGTTTCGGGGCGATGATGGCGGTCTCGAGCGTCAACGACGGTCCGTTCACCGTTCTCGTAGAGGTCTAGACCACCTTGTCGCGGTTCACATCCTGACACGATTCACATCGGATTCTCAGGTTGTCCGGTCACGGACCGTTCTCAGCAAAAGCTCAGCAATGGTGGAGCAACCGGAGCGCGCCGGCAGCCGTCTCCTTTTCAGGCGAGCCGGGAACGTTTTGGAAACCCGGAGCGTTGTGCCAGATGTCCAGCCAAGCCGGCCGGACCGGCGTACCGGGTTCCACAGGCCCCGGTCCGCGGGTACGCACCCGGTGGGACGACCGCAGCAACACGTTCAGCCCGTGACCGGGGAGGCAGAATGTCAGTCCAGACTCTCGAACGCGAGTCGCGCGGGATTCGCGAGCGCATCCCGGCTCAGGTGTCCGAGGAGCCGGTGAGCGTGGGGGCGCTCACCGACGGCGACCTCGACGCCCCGAGCCCCGCCGCCGACCTCGTACGCGTCTACCTCAACGGCATCGGCAAGACGGCGCTGCTGTCCGCGGCCGACGAGGTCGAGCTCGCCAAGCGCATCGAAGCCGGCGTCTTCGCCCAGCACATGCTGGACACCGGGGAGAACCTCACCCCGAAGCGCCGCAAGGAGCTGTCCGCCCTGGTCCGTGACGGCCACGTGGCGAAGAACCACCTGCTGGAGGCCAACCTCCGCCTGGTGGTCTCGCTCGCCAAGCGCTACACCGGCCGGGGGATGCCGCTGCTCGACCTGATCCAGGAGGGGAACCTGGGTCTGATCCGCGCGGTGGAGAAGTTCGACTACTCCAAGGGGTTCAAGTTCTCGACCTACGCCACCTGGTGGATCCGCCAGGCCATCACCAGGGGGATGGCCGACCAGGGGCGCACTATCCGGCTCCCGGTCCACCTGGTGGAACAGGTGAACAAGCTGGCCCGCATCAAGCGCGACCTGCACCAGCAGCTCGGGCGCGACGCGACGCACGAGGAGCTGGCGGCCGAGTCGGGCATCCCGGCGCACAAGATCTCGGACCTGCTCGACCACTCGCGTGACCCGGTAAGCCTGGACATGCCGGTCGGCACCGAGGAGGACGCCCCGCTGGGCGACTTCATCGAGGACTCCGAGGCGACGGACGCCGAGAGCGCCGTGATCTCGAGCCTGCTGCAGGACGACCTGCGCCGGGTCCTCTCGACGCTGGACGACCGCGAGCAGCAGGTCATCCGGCTGCGCTACGGCCTGGACGACGGCCAGCCCCGCACGCTCGACCAGATCGGCAAGCACTTCGGGCTGTCCCGCGAGCGCGTCCGCCAGATCGAGCGCGAGGTCATGTCGAAGCTCCGCCAGGGTGAGCGCGCGGACCGGCTCCGCGCCTACGCCAGCTGATCTGATTCCGGGAGGGGCGGGTGCCATCGGGCACCCGCCCCTTTCGCATACCCACGACCAGCACATCCGCTTCGTGCCGGGCCGAGGTGGAAAATTTTCCACAAAACAGGGGTTTCGGCGCCAACATGCCTGGGTAGCAACCCTTCGCCGACACCCGTTCGGCCGGATTGACTTATGACGTGCGTCACGCCACATTCGTCTAGCGGCTTTTACGGCGCCGGCACAGACCTCGCGGCCGGGTGTGCACGCATCCGGGCGCTCTCCCCGGGAGGTCGGGTCCGTCGGGGTGGACCCGGCCTCCCGACCAGCTCGCCGGAACGCACGCCGGCGACACAACCCGCACCCCACCCAGCCAGACCTCCCCGCACCCCCACCGAGCCAGACCTCCCCCGCAACCCCGATCCGAAGCCAGAACACGGCCGGCAGTGCCGGGTCAAGGCACGCTTTCCCGCCTTGACGCGGTACTGCCGGCCGTAGTCCCAATCAGGCTTCGGGGTTGTGGGGGGATACCAAGCCCGCGGCCGAACGCAGAACTGCGTGGGGTGCCCCACAGTGACCGGGTGCATATGCCCGGTGCCCGAACAGCGTGCGTAGGGTGGACCGATCCCGGAGCTGGCAAAGGAGCCTGGCAGTGCCGTCCACCACCACGTTTCAGCACACCGAAGTCCTCCCCCTCGGCAAGGACACCACCACCGAGTACCGGCTGGTCACCGGCGAGGGCGTCGAGACCGTCGAAGCCGCCGGGCGGAAGTTCCTGCAGGTCGACCCCGCCGCGCTGACCACCCTCGCGCGCACCGCCATCACCGACATCCAGCACCTGTTGCGCACGTCACACCTCGAGCAGCTGCGCGCCATCGTGGACGACCCCGAAGCCAGCGGCAACGACCGCTTCGTCGCCATGGACCTGCTGCGCAACGCCGCCATCTCCGCCGGTGGCGTCCTCCCCATGTGCCAGGACACCGGCACCGCGATCGTCATCGGCAAGCGCGGCGAGGGCGTCCTCACCGGCGGTGACGACGAGCGCGCGCTCTCGCAGGGCATCTTCGACGCCTACCAGCAGCTGAACCTGCGGTACTCGCAGATGGCGCCGGTGAACTTCTGGGACGAGCGCAACACCGGGACCAACCTGCCCGCCCAGATCGAGCTCTACCACAAGGATGGCCAGGACGACCCGGCCTACGAGTTCCTCTTCATGGCCAAGGGCGGCGGCAGCGCCAACAAGACGTTCCTGTACCAGGAAACGAAAGCCGTCCTGAACCCGAAGCGCCTTGCGCGCTTCCTCGACGAGAAGCTGCGCAGCCTCGGCACCGCGGCCTGCCCGCCGTACCACCTCGCGATCGTCGTCGGCGGCATGTCGGCCGAGTTCAACTTGAAGGTCGCAAAACTCGCTTCGGCGCGCTACCTCGACAACCTGCCGACGGAGGGTTCCGAGCTGGGCCACGCCTTCCGCGACCGGGACCTCGAGCAGCAGGTCCTCGAGATGACCCGGCAGTTCGGCATCGGCGCGCAGTTCGGCGGCAAGTACTTCTGCCACGACGTCCGCGTCATCCGGCTTCCCCGCCACGGCGCGAGCTGCCCGGTCGGCGTCGCCGTGAGCTGCTCCGCCGACCGCCAGGCCAAGGCGAAGATCACCGCGGACGGCGTGTTCATCGAGCAGCTCGAGCGCGATCCGGCCCGCTTCCTGCCCGACGTCACCGAAGAGGACCTCTCCGACGACGTCGTGAGCGTCGACCTCAACCGGCCGATGGCCGAGATCCGCGCCCAGCTCTCGCAGCTGCCGGTCAAGACGCGGCTTTCGCTCACCGGGCCGCTGGTCGTCGCCCGCGACATCGCGCACGCCAAGATCGCGGAGCGTCTCGACGCCGGCGAAGAGATGCCGGACTACCTGAAGAACCACCCGGTCTACTACGCCGGCCCCGCGAAGACCCCGGAGGGCTACGCGTCCGGGTCGTTCGGGCCGACCACGGCCGGGCGGATGGACTCCTACGTCGAGCAGTTCCAGGCCGCCGGCGGCTCACTCGTCATGCTGGCCAAGGGAAACCGCTCGAAGCAGGTCACCAGCGCGTGCCAGTCGCACGGCGGGTTCTACCTCGGTTCGATCGGCGGCCCGGCCGCGCGGCTCGCGCAGGACTGCATCAAGAAGGTCGACGTCCTCGAGTACGCCGAGCTCGGCATGGAAGCCGTCTGGAAGATCGAGGTCGAGGACTTCCCGGCGTTCATCGTCATCGACGACAAGGGCAACGACTTCTTCGCCAGCACCGGCGACCCGGTGCTGCAGATCAGCTTCCGTTAGGACGCAAGGGAAGGGGACACCGGCCCGCCGCCGGTGCCCCCTTTCTTCCCTGCTCCCTCAGCCGACGCGCTCGATCCGTGCGCGCCGGATGAGGAACTTTCCGGGTTCCCGAACCTGTTCGAAGGCCGCGTTGTTGAGCAGCGTGCAGCTGCCCGACACCGAGGTCACCTCGACCGTCGTGGACTTCGAGTTGTCCAGGTTGGTCACCTTCAGCTTCGTCCCCGCCGGGAACTGGTTGCTCGACGCGGCCGGCGCGCCCGCTTCGCCCGAGAGCGTCACGGTGGAGCCGGCGCACACGACTTCGCCGGTCGCGCCCGTGTCACCCGCGTTGGCCTGGTCACCGGCCGCGGCGCCGTTCTGGTTCTGCTGGGCCGGCGCCTGCTGGGCCGGGGCCTGCTGCGCCGGCGCCTGCGCGGCCTGGCCGTTGGCCGCGACGACGTTCGCCGTGCAGCCGGCGACCTGCCGCCGCTGCTGGATCAGGTCGACCACCGCCTGCCGGTTGGCGATCCGCGCGGACGACTGCGCGTCCGGGTTCGCCTGCTGGCCCGCGATGAACGTCAGGTTGTTCTGCAGGGCGGTGTCGAGCCCGCCGCAGTTCTCTTTGGGCGCTTCGGCCGCGTTGCCCGCGGGACTGCTCAGCGCGATGGCGGCCGCGGTGATGCCGGAAACACCCAGCAACGCGGCCAGACCGACGGTCGCCTGCTTGCGGTGCCGGCCACTGCTCAACCGGGGCATGGGCCCCTCCTTTCTGATCACCTCACTCGTGGACACGGCTCGGTCACGGCGGCGGTTCACCGGGATCCGGACGAATTTTCGACGGCTTCGACCACGGAGGAAACGCACTGGTCCGAACCACTCGCCACGGAGGTGGCACTCAGCAGGGGAATCGCGCGGAGGTCAGGCCACCGGAGCGTCGTCGTGGTCCGGACCACTCACGCGCGCCGCGGTCGCGCGCGCCCAGCGGCCCGTCGTCACCAGGCCCAGCACGAACACCAGCGCACCGCAGCCCGCGACGATCAGCCACACCGCCCGGCCGGTTCCCGGCGGTGTTCCCGCGCTCCCCGCCACGACCGCGCCGACCACCGCCACCCCCAGCGACGTCCCCACCTGGCGGCTCGTCGACGCCACGGCCGCCGCGAGCCCGGCCTGCTCGCGCGGCATCCCGGACACCGCCGCGTTCGTGATCGGCGCGTTGAGCAGGCCGTACCCGATGCCGAAGCACACGTAACCCACCACCAGCAGCGAAATCGGCGTCTCCGGGCCGATCCCCGCCAGCACGGCGCCGGACGCGGCGATCCCGGCGCCGGCCACGAGAAGCGGCAGCCGCGGGCCCCGGGTGCCGGTCATCCGCCCCGACAGCGGCGCGCCGATCGCGGTCAGCACGGCCATCGGCAGGGTCAGCAATCCCGCGTGCAGCACCGAAAAGCCGCGCGTCTCCTGGAGGTAGAGGGTGGTGAGGAACAGGAAGCCCGACAACGCCGCGAACCCGGCGACCGCGGTGAGCGTCGCACCCGAGAACGGCACGCTGCGGAAGAACCTGAGTTCCAGCAACGGATCCCGGCGCCGGCGTTCGTACGGCAGCAGCACGGCCAGCGCCGCGGCGGCGACCACGAAGCAGCCCGCCACCACCGGCGCGCCCGCACCGCGGCCTTCGATGATCCCGTACGTCAGCGAGGCCAGCAGGACGATCACCAGCAGCTGCCCCACCGGGTCGAGGCGGCGCGGGCGCGGAGCGCGGGACTCCGGCACGAACAGCGCCGTCAGCACGATCGCGGCCACGCCGACCGGGACGTTGATCCAGAAGATCGAGCGCCACCCCGCCCAGGCGACGAGCACGCCGCCGAGCACCGGCCCCACCGCCAGGCTCAGCCCGTTCACCCCCGCCCAGACGCCGATCGCGCGGGCGCGGTCGCGGGGATCGGTGAAGACGTTGGCGACGATGGACAGCGCGACCGGGTTGAGCATCGACCCGCCGATCGCCTGCAGCGCGCGGAAGGCGACCAGCGAACCGATGTTCGGCGCGAGCCCGCACAGCAGCGAGCCGAGGCTGAACAGCGCGAGCCCGGTCTGGAACGTCCGGCGGCGGCCGATGCGGTCCGCGGTCGAGCCGGACAGCATGAGCAGGCTCGCCAGCACGAGTGTGTACGCGTCGATCGTCCACTGCAGACTCGAGACCGACGCGCCGAACTCACGGCGGATCGACGGCAGCGCGAGGTTCACGATCGTGTTGTCGAGCCCGACGATGAACAGGCTCAGGCAGCAGATGGCCAGGACCACCCGCCGTCGCACCGGCTGCGGCACCGCACTCCCAAACTAGTTGCACGGACAATATTAAGCACTGTACAACTAATTGGGGCGGGGTCCTCGTCAGGCCGGGAACAGCTCCCCGAGCCGCGCCAGGGTCTTCTCGATGCCCTCGGCGTTCTTGCGCGGGAACGGGCTGAGGCTGATGGCGAGCGGGAACTTCGCCGTCGACCAGTCGAACGTCTCGGTGACCTCGGTGCGGCCGCCGTCGAGGGGTTCGAGGCGCCAGCGCCAGCGGTGCCCGTTGAAGTGGCGCCAGGCGATCAGCCGGCCCTCTTCGAACTCGACCACGGTGTTGAGGATCTTGTACGACGCGCCCATCTTCATGTCCATGCCGAACCGGGCGCCGAGCGTGAGCCGGTCCGGGCCGCCGGACTGGGCGGCCCGGACCGTGCCGGATCCGTCGATGAGCGGGTGCTGGGCCGGATCGGCCAGGAGCCCGAAGATCTTCTCCGGGGTCGTGGCGACGATCGCGGTGCGTGAGACCTGGCGGCTTCCCATCACCCGACCCTAGATCATTTGGTCGTCTTCAACACGACGGTGCGCTGGTCCAGCGGCGCGGCCAGGGCGACCGAGATGACCGGGTACCGGATGTCCATGGTGCACATCTGGCCGGTCTGGGCCTTGGTCTCGCTCAGGTTGACCACGACGTGGTCACCCGCCTGCTCGGTGGCTTCACCGAGGGCGTGACCGCAGCCGCCTTCCTGGGCGCGGATGTTGAGGATGGTGCCGCCGTTCGCCGTCCACACCTCGTGCGGGTAGTCGGCGGGCAGCGCGGCGGCGTCCACCTTGTCCGGCGGCACCGGAACGCTGCCTTCGGGCACGGTCAGCCGGGGTTTGCCCGGCGGATCGGCCGACGGCGGCGCGGGCAGCACCGACTCACTCGGCGACGTCGACACGCTCCCGGTGGGGGCCGCGGAGGTCCCTCCGGCGGCCGGTTGGCTGATGGGCACGTTCTGGCCGGCGCAGGCTGTCGCCATCAGCAGGATCGCGCCTGTCCCGGCCACCTTCGCTAAGTACCTCATGCCCTCGAAGACGGAACGGGGGCGGCGAGGGGTTGCACGGAAGATCGATCCGGTCTGGGAACCGGGGCTGGTGGTGGCGGGTTCGCGGCCGGCCGCGTACCTGGAGAGTCGGCTCACGTACCTGGAGAGTCGGCTCACGTACCTGGAGAGTCGGGGGGCCGGTCGCCGGGGGGGGGTTGGGGGGCGCGCCCTGCGGGTAGCGGTGCCCACCCGATTGTTGGGGTTTGGCAACGAGTTGGGATTTGTGG